>NZ_CP040676.1:12500-67500 GCF_005960665.1 Exiguobacterium mexicanum | reverse complement strand
AATCAAGTAGGCGAAGAAGCCCATCATGCTAATCCCGGTCCATGTGCTCGAGTAACTGAGTGCCGTCACAATCGCTTCCCACGATTGACTCACTAAATAGCCAGGATTGGCCAGCAAGTTCATGACGAACCCAAACAACGTCCCGAAGACGAGCGTCGTCCAAAATAACCTTAAAAATCCTTGTACCTTCATCTATAAACCATTACCCTTCTATCTGTTGAATGACCGCTTGCGCTAGTCCGTCGTATGTCTTCTCAAACGGATGCCCATCTCGGTAAACCGATGGTGCAAAGTCTTCTTCATTCTCATACGGCTGACCGAGCGGAATTTGCGCGAGCAATTTGCTCTTCAACGCTTCAGACAATTTTTCGCCGCCGCCATAGCCGAAGACGTACTCTTTCTCCCCTGTCACTTTACTTTCAAAATACGCCATGTTTTCGATGATACCAAGCACTTTGTGGTTTGTCTTGATGGCCATTGCCCCAGCACGCGCAGCGACAAAAGCAGCTGTTGCGTGTGGCGTCGTGACGATCAACTCTTGACATGCCGGGAGCATCGAATGAATATCGAGGGCGACATCACCCGTCCCTGGCGGCAAATCGAGGAGCAAGTAGTCTAGGTCGCCCCACTCAACATCGTTGAAGAAGTTATTAAGCATCTTCCCGAGCATTGGTCCACGCCAGATGACTGGAGCGTTATCTTCTACAAAGAAGCCCATCGAAATCACTTTCACGCCGAAACGCTCGACAGGAATGATTTTCTCGCCACGGACGACCGGCCGCTCTTCAATCCCGAGCATGTCAGGTACACTGAAGCCGTAAATATCCGCATCAATCAATCCGACCTTCTTCCCTGCCCGCGCTAGCGCGACTGCCAAGTTGACCGAGACTGTCGATTTCCCGACGCCACCTTTGCCCGAAGCAATCGCAATAAATGTCGTGCCAGCATTTTCACGGAGAATAGCTGGCTTCGTCGCTTCTTTCAAACTTTCGTCATTGAGCGCCTCGAAGCGAAGACCGACCGTCTTGAATCCTTTTCCTTTGAGCAACGTGACAATCTCTTGTTGAAGTTGGAGTTGCTCGCCGCTCCCGGTTTGACCGAGTGCCACTTTTACACTGACATAATCTTCTTTAATGCGAATATCCTTCACGCCAGCTGTATCTCCAAGCGTACGGTTGATTGTTGGATCGATCAACCCCGCCAATTCTTCACGAACTTGTTCTACTGTAAGCATGTGGTTTCCCCCTAATTTCTGTCTCGCTAACAGTATATCAAAAAAAGCGTTTTCTTGAGGGAATGGAAATCAACAATTTCATGAGTAACAAAAAAACTCTCTACCCCGATGGGCAGAGAGTTTGAACCAAATTGTTCGAAGATTAACGCTTCGAGAATTGTGGTGCGCGACGTGCAGCTTTAAGACCGTATTTTTTACGTTCTTTCATGCGAGCGTCACGAGTCAAGAAGCCTTTTTCTTTGAGGCTTGGACGGAATTCTGGGTCCGCTTGAAGAAGCGCACGTGATACGCCGTGGCGAATTGCTCCAGCTTGTCCAGTGAATCCACCACCGTTAACGTTAACGATTACATCGTATTTACCTTCTGTTTCAGTCAATACGAGTGGTGATTTTGCCATCATGATCAAAGTCTCATGTCCGAAGTATTCTGAAATATCACGGCCATTTACAACAACTTTGCCGTCACCTGCAACGAGGTGAACGCGAGCCACCGAGTGTTTGCGGCGGCCTGTTCCGTAGTAACGTACATCTGCCATCGTTTAGTTCCTCCCTGTGTCCCGATTAACCGCGAAGTTCGTAAACTTCTGGTTTTTGTGCTGCGTGGTTGTGCTCAGCTCCAGCGTAAACGTGGAGTTTAGTGAATGATTGACGACCAAGTGATCCTTTTGGAAGCATCCCTTTGATTGCGAGTTCAAGCATACGCTCTGGGCGTTTTGCGAGAAGCTCTTTTGCAGTTTGTGATTTCAAACCGCCTGGATGACCTGAATGACGGTAGTAAATCTTGTCGTTCATTTTGTTACCAGTCAAGTGGATTTTCTCAGCGTTGATGATGATGACGTGGTCTCCGCAATCAACGTTTGGTGTGAAAGTCGGCTTGTGCTTACCGCGAAGAAGTGATGCTACTTCACTAGTCAAACGACCAAGTGTTTTGCCTTCTGCGTCGATAAGGAGCCATTTGCGTTCTACTTCAGATGCTTTTGCCATGAATGTCGTGCGCATGTGGAATACCTCCTAAAATGTCTGTTTGCTTAATTTTTTTAGTGCTTGTTTGATGCTTTATCATAATCCTAGTTTACGGGGCTAAGATTGTGGTTCATCTCTCAATGTGAAAATGAAATGCCAATGAATATAATACGATTTTATAGAGGGAATGTCAATCTACTTTTTCATAATTCACATTCCACAAGTATAGACCGTGCGGTGGGGCTGTAATCCCAGCGCTACGCCGGTCTTTTGAGGCGAGCATCCGGCTCACGTCTGCCGGCTCATATTTCCCACGCCCGACCTCTAACAACGTCCCTACCATAATACGGACTTGGTTATAAAGAAAGCCCGAGCCGACGAAACGAATATACATCTCATCGCCCGCTTCGACGAGCTCCGCTTCATAGATTGTGCGGACACGATCCTCTACCTCAGCCTTCGTCACTGAAAAGGAGGTGAAGTCGTGAGTCCCGACGAGCATGCGTAGCGCCTGTCGGATCCGCTCATGGTCGAGCGTGTACGTGACCGTTACAGCATGGTGGCGCCGGAACGGGTCCGCGTCGCTTCGGAAGAAATAGCGATACTCTTTCCGTTTTGCCCCATAACGCGCGTGAAACGACGTATCGACCTCTTCGGCGGATCGGACAAGAATATCATCGGGCAACATCGCATTCAGCGCTTTGACGAACCGGTCGGCTGGCATAGCGAGGTGCGTATCGAAGTGTAGCACTTGCCCCCGAGCATGCACACGGGCGTCCGTACGACCCGAGGCCACTACTTTGACGGTCTGACTATGCATCCGCGCCAGCACACCCTCTACTTCGGCTTGAACCGTATTTCCGTTCGGTTGGACCTGATAACCGGCATAGTTCGTTCCATCATACGCAATCGTCAATTTAATTCGCTTCATCCTATCCCTCGCAATCCAATCAAGATGAGTGTGATGCCCACGAAGATGATGAGTAACACCGTGTCACGACGGTGCCACGTCATCTCACGCAAGCGCGTCCGTCCTTCACCCCCACGGTACCCACGGGCCTCCATTGCCGTAGCGAGGTCCTCAGCACGTTTAAACGCCGACACAAACAATGGGATCATGAGCGGGACGACTGCCTTCAAGCGATCCTTGAGCGGACCGCTCTTCAAATCGACGCCTCGCGCCTGCTGAGCCTTCATGATGCGATCGGTCTCGTCGGCCAAGGTCGGCAAGAACCGGAGCGAGATCGACAGCATGAGGGCGATCTCATGGGCAGGCACTCGGAATCGTTCGAGGGGGCGGAGCCCTGCTTCAATCGAATCGGTCAGTTCCATCGGTGTGGTCGTCAGCGTGACGAGTGTCGTCAACATGACTAGATAGAAGAAACGGAGCGAGACGATCAAGCCCATCCGGACGCCTTCCGAATAAATCGCGAACGGACCGAATGCAATCAACTCCGTCCCGTCCCGGTTAAAGAACAGTTGCAACAACAGTGTAAAAATGATGAGGAATAAAATCATCTTCAATCCATTCCATAAATACCGCCATGACAATTGAGACAGTCTCACGGCGAACAAGGTAAAGCCGAGCAAGAACACGTTCGTCCATAAGTTATCAGCCAAAAAGACGATGGGAATGAAGCCGAGGATGAACAACGTCTTGGCTCGCGCGTCAAGTGTATGGAGCCATGAATGTCCGGGAATGTACTGTCCGATGATCATGTCGCTCTCCCCTTTCTCAATTCGAGCGCGATCCAGTCCGCCAATTCGCCTTCGGTCCGTAAGTTCGGTGTCGTGACACCGAACGCAGGGGCAAGCTCACTCGCGAAACGAAGCACATGCGGGATTTCAAGCTGGAGCCCTTTGACAAGCGCCTCATCTTTGAACAAGTCAAATGGATTCCCATCAAAGGCGACCTCGCCCCGTTCCATGACGACGACTCGTTCTGCGTACGCTAACACGTCGTCCATATCGTGCGAAACGAGAATGAGCGTCAAATCGAGTTCTTGTTTTAGCCGTTTGAATAACGCCAGCATCTCACGACGGCCGAGCGGGTCGAGTCCGGCCGTCGGCTCATCTACGACGAGAACGTCAGGTCGACTAGCGAGCACGCCGGCAATGGCGACGCGACGCATCTGTCCGCCCGAGAGATCGAACGGGGAACGGCCCCATAACGTTTCATCCAGGCCGACGAGGCGCAACGCAGCATGAGCCCGCTCTTTCGCTTCGTCTTCAGACGCCCCAAAGTTTCGTGGACCAAACATGACGTCGCGTTCGACCGTCTCTTCAAATAGTTGATGCTCCGGATATTGAAAGACGAGCCCAACGCGGCGCCGAAGCGGTAGCAGGCTTTGCTTTTTGTCGCGACGCTTCGTAATCGCACGGACTTCGATGTCATCGACGACGACACGCCCTTTTGTCGGTCGCAGCAGTCCGTTCATATGTTGAACGAGCGTTGACTTGCCTGACCCAGTATGGCCAAGAAACGCAACAAGCGCCCCCGACGGAATCATTACATTCACATCGCGCAGCGCGGTTCGTTCAAACGGAGTATTCAATTGATATTGGTAAGTCACTTCTTCAATGCTAATCGGCATAGATGGTTCACCAACTCCGAATGTTGTAGCATCAGACGATCGAGTGGTATGCCCCGTTCCTTCAGTTCGAGTTGCATCCGGACAATAAACGGTACGTCGAGCTGAATGGCTCGTAACGCCTCCGGATTTTGAAACACGTCTTCGGGTGTGCCGGTCATCGCAATCTTGCCTTTTGACAATGCAATGATACGGTCGGCAAACAACACTTCGTCGAGCTCGTGGGTAATGGCGACAACGGTCATCCCTTCTGAGACGAGCTGTTGTACCGTTTCAATCACCTCTTTGCGCCCAATCGGGTCGAGCATTGAGGTAGCTTCATCGAGCACGAGGACATGCGGGCGCATTGCGAGTGCCGAAGCGATCGCAACGCGCTGCTTTTGTCCACCGGATAACTGATGCGGTTCACGGTCCGCTAGTTCCGATAATCCAACGCGCGCTAGACTGTCATCAATTCGACGAACCATTTCTTGACGTGGAAGTCCCATGTTTTCGAGAGAAAATGCCACATCATCGCGCACGGTCGCCCCGACAAACTGGTTGTCAGGATTTTGGAAGACGACACCGATCCGTTTCCGAACGTCCCACACGTCTGTGGCGTCCGTTGGATCGAGTGTCTCAACCCGGACTTCTCCTTCTTGAGGAAGCAAAAGCCCATTCCACAACTTCGTCAAAGTCGACTTGCCAGAACCGTTATGGCCAACGATAGCGAGCCATTCCCCTTTGTATACGTCGAGTGACAGCCCGTTTAAGGCTGGCTCGGTTTGTCCCGGGTAACGAAACACGATATCGCGTACCATAATTTGAGATTCCATCTGCCGACTCCTTTCCGATGTGGAAACAGGGCAATACGTCACCGCATGCCCTGTTGACTGCCTAATGAATTAGACGAGTTCGATGATTACGACTTCTGCACCGTCACCGCGGCGTGGGCCGACTTTCATGATGCGTGTGTATCCACCTTGACGTTCAGCGTAGCGTGGTGCCACGTCTTCGAACAATTTTTGGATTGCGTCTTTTTCTCCAGCGTTCTCTTTACGAACGAATGAAGCTACTTGACGACGGGCATGAAGATCGCCACGTTTCCCAAGAGTGATCAATTTTTCAACGACTGGGCGAAGTTCCTTCGCTTTTTGTTCAGTTGTTTGAATGCGCTCGTTGATAATAAGGTCAGTTGCAAGATCACGTAAAAGTGCCTTACGTTGTGAGCTTGTACGGCCGAGTTTCGAATAAGCCATTACATTTCCCTCCTTCGGTTGAACTTAGTCTTCTTTACGCAAGCCTAAACCGAGCTCGTCCAACTTGAGTTGAACTTCTTCGAGTGATTTACGTCCGAGGTTACGAACTTTCATCATCTCTTCCTCTGATTTGTTTGCGAGTTCTTGAACAGTGTTGATGCCTGCGCGCTTCAAGCAGTTGTACGAACGAACTGAGAGATCGAGTTCTTCGATCGTCATTTCGAGTACTTTTTCTTTTTGGTCTTCTTCTTTCTCGACCATAATTTCTGCATTGAGAGCCTCGTCAGTCAAGCCAACAAAGATGTTCAAGTGTTCTGTCAAAATTTTCGCCCCGAGCGATACCGCTTCTTCCGGACGGATTGAACCATCTGTCCACACGTCTAATAGAAGCTTATCGAAGCTAGCATCTTGACCGACACGTGTTTTATCTACTTCGTAGTTCACGCGTTGAATCGGTGTGTAGATCGAATCGATTGGAATAACGCCAATCGGCATATCATCACGTTTGTTATCTTCTGCCTGGACGTAACCACGACCACGGCGAGCAGTCAAACGCATGCGAAGCGTCGCGTTATCAGCGAGAGTCGCGATGTGGAGCTCAGGATTCAAGATTTCAACGTCGCTATCATGGGTAATGTCTGCCGCAGTGACAGCACCGGCACTTGAAACGTTAATCTCAAGCGTTTTCTCTTCGTCCGAGTACACTTTGAGAGCCAACTTCTTGAGGTTTAATACGATTTGCGTGACGTCTTCGACGACTCCGTCAATCGTAGAGAACTCATGAAGAACGCCATCGATTTGAACCGCTGTTACCGCTGCACCAGGGAGCGATGACAAAAGAATTCGACGTAGTGAGTTGCCGAGAGTAGTGCCATATCCACGTTCAAGCGGTTCCACCACGAATTTACCAAACGTAGCATCCTCGCTGATTTCGACCGTTTCGATCTTTGGTTTTTCAATCTCGATCATCTGAACCCCTCCTTGAGTGTATCCTGCCATGCAGCGCGAGCTGCATTGTATATGCTGTTTGTGCTAGGTAAGCCCTTCACACGCACAAGCGATTATACGCGGCGACGTTTCGGAGGGCGGCAACCGTTGTGCGGAACTGGTGTTACGTCACGGATTGCAGTTACTTCAAGACCAGTAGCTTGGAGGGCACGGATAGCCGCTTCACGTCCAGCACCAGGACCTTTAACGTTAACTTCTACTGTACGCATACCGTTGTCCATTGCAACTTTCGCTGCAGTTTCAGCAGCCAATTGTGCTGCGAACGGAGTCGATTTACGTGATCCTTTAAATCCAAGGTTACCAGAAGTAGCCCATGAGATCGCGTTACCTTGCGTGTCAGTGATTGTAATGATTGTGTTGTTGAATGTAGAGCGGATGTGTACCACACCGACTTCAACATGTTTTTTGACTTTACGTTTTGAACGTACATTTTGCTTACGTTTCGCCATTGTTCAATTCCCTCCTTTACTTCTTCTTGTTCGCTACTGTACGGCGTGGGCCTTTACGAGTACGCGAGTTGTTCTTCGTGTTTTGACCGCGAACAGGGAGACTACGACGGTGACGAACACCGCGATATGCGCCGATCTCGATCAAACGTTTAATGTTGAGTGAAACTTCACGGCGAAGGTCACCTTCAACTTTAATTCCGTCAATTGCTTCACGGATACGGTTGATTTCGTCTTCTGTAAGATCACGTGTGCGTGAATCTTCAGATACGTTTGCAGCCTTCAAAATTTCTTGTGCTCTTGTTTTACCAATACCAAAGATGTATGTGAGCGAAATAACGATACGTTTTTCGCGTGGAATATCTACACCAGCAATACGTGCCATGTGTGCACCTCCTCTTAGATTAACCTTGTTTTTGTTTGTGTTTCGGGTTTTCGCAAATTACCATTACTTTACCCTTACGACGAATAACTTTACATTTTTCGCAGATCGGTTTTACCGACGGTCTTACTTTCATGATTATACCCTCCTCCTGGAAAAATCGGAGTTACTTGTAACGGTACGTAATCCGCCCGCGAGTCAAGTCGTACGGAGACAACTCGACAGTTACGCGGTCACCTGGAAGGATTCGAATGTAGTGCATCCGAATTTTCCCTGAGACGTGCGCGAGCACCGTGTGGCCGTTTTCTAACTCCACTTTAAACATTGCGTTTGGAAGTGGTTCGACAACAGTGCCTTCCACTTCAATGACATCTTGTTTCGCCATCATTTATTCCCCTTTCTATATGAAGATATTTAGGAGCACAGACGATCTATCGCATTGTACTGTGAGAGAAGGATCCGTAACGGATCAGCACGAAGCAATAGAGCCTCATTCACCGGAATCGAGTTTCGTTAAAATCTCGTATCCATCGTCTGTGATGGCGATGGTGTGCTCAAAGTGGGCGCACATGCTACCGTCCACTGTCACAACTGTCCAGTTGTCAGCCAGTGTCCGAACATAGCGTTGACCAGCGTTGACCATTGGTTCAATGGCTAACGTCATTCCAGTCTTCAGGCGCGGCCCTTTCCCCGGTGGACCATAGTGCGGAATTTGCGGTTCTTCATGCAAATTTTGTCCGACACCATGACCGACGTATTCGCGGACGACAGAGAAATCATGAGATTCCACATACGCTTGAATCGCATGCGAAATGTCTGTCAAACGCTGTCCAGCCTTAGCGTGCTCCAATCCTTTATACAGACTTTCTTCAGTCACGTCAAGTAACTGCTGTGTCTCTTCCGAGATTGTTCCCACTGGATACGTCCAAGCGGAATCTCCATGGTATCCGTTATAGTAGGCACCGATGTCGATCGAGATGATATCCCCATCGTTCAATACCCGTTTTCCGGGAATCCCATGAACAAGCTCTTCGTTCACTGAAGCACAAACGCTACCGGTAAACCCGTTATAGCCTTTGAACGACGGTGTCGCACCTTGGCTGCGAATGTATTCTTCCGCGATCCGGTCGAGCTCAAGCGTCGTAATACCTGGTTTGATGTGCTCTTTGAGCACCTGGTGTGTTCGAGCAACAATTTGCCCAGCCTCACGCATAATCGCTATTTCACGAGGCGTCTTCGTGATGATCATTCAGTACCACCGAGTAACGCTTTGACATCGGCGTATACGACATCGATTGGACGATCTCCATCCAATGTACGAAGATACCCTTTTTCAGCGTAAAAGTCAATGAGTGGTTTCGATTGCTCGATGTTGACGTCAAGGCGACGGCGGACCGTTTCCTCTTTATCGTCTTCACGTTGCATGAGAGCCGACCCATCCACATCACAGATGCCTTCCACTTTAGGTGGGTTGAAGATCACGTGATATGTCGCACCACACGTCGGGCAGATCCAACGACCTGTCAAACGCGGGACGAGAATTTCCGCATCCACATCGATATTCACGACATGGTCAATCTGTTTTCCCAAATCTTTAAGCAAACTTTCGAGTGCCTCTGCTTGAGCAACAGTACGCGGGAATCCATCGAGCAGGAAGCCGTTTTTCGTATCATCTTGACTCAAGCGTTCGCGTACGATTCCGATTGTTACCTCATCCGGTACGAGTTCGCCTTTATCCATGAACGATTTTGCTTCTTTGCCGAGTGGCGTTCCGCCTTTGATTGCCGCACGAAACATGTCGCCTGTCGAAATGTGTGGGATTTGGTACTCTTCAACGATTTTAGCCGCTTGAGTCCCTTTCCCTGCACCCGGTAAGCCCATGAGTACTAGATTCATCTCAGTTAGCCTCCAGTTTTGATTTTCACAACACGTCGTAAACACGACAGGAAGGAAGGGTGTACCCTTCCTTCCGCTTTAACGGATAAAGCCTTTGTAGTGTCGTTTTACGAGTTGACTCTCGATTTGTTTCATCGTTTCGAGGGCTACCCCGATGACGATCAACAAGCTCGTTCCTCCGATTTGCACCGAAGTTGGGAGACCGGCAAGCTTAATGAAGATTGTCGGCATGATCGCTACGAGCGATAAGAAAATCGCTCCGAAGAATGTCAAACGATAGAGCAACTTCGTGATGTACTGTTCTGTTTGCGCCCCAGGACGAATCCCAGGAATATAGCCACCTTGCTTCTGCAGGTTTTCTGCCATCTGTTCAGGATTGACCTGAATGAATGTATAGAAGTAAGCGAACGCGATGATGAGCGCTACGTAGATCGACATTCCGATTGGAGCTGTCGTATCGAAGTAAGTCTGCAACTTCTGCGTCGTTTCCGGAGAAGCAATGAAGCTTGCAACAGTTGGTGGTGTCACCATGAAGGAAATCGCGAAGATAACCGGGATGACACCGGCAGCGTTTAGTTTGATTGGCAAGTGCGTCGACTGACCGCCCACAGGGGTACGGTTCGCCGTGCGTTTTGCGTATTGAATCGGAATTTTGCGAGCAGCCTGTTGAACATAAATGATCCCCATGGTCACCGCAAGGATAACGAGCAATAGCACGACCAAGTAAACGATGTTAATGAATAACGCATCTCCAGCATTTTGGAGCTTCGTTTCATAAATCTGCGTGAAGATTCTTGGGAACCCAGCGACGATACCGGCGAAGATAATGATGGAAATACCATTCCCAACACCTTTCTCCGTCGTCATCTCACCGAGGAACATCAAGAACGCCGTACCGGCAGTCAGTACGATCGCGATCACGAAATAGGTTGCCGTGCCCCACGTCTCATTGACGAGACCTGGATAGAGGCGGTTAAATCCAAACGACAATGATGTCGCTTGAATAAACCCTAACATGATCGTCCCATAGCGCGTGACCGTCGCTAGCTTTTTACGGCCAGACTCGCCTTGTTTTGCCCATTCGGCAAACTTCGGAACGACGTCCATTTGTAAGAGCTGCACAACGATCGATGCCGTGATGTACGGCATGATCCCCATTGCGAACAGGGAGAAGTTCTGTAAAGCATTTCCTCCAAACAAGTTCAAGAAGTCGAGAAGACCTCCTGAGTCAAAACGCAACACATCCGTATTCACCATCGGCACCGGGATATGGGCCCCGATGCGGAAAATGATGATGATTGCGAGTGTGAAGAGAATACGCTGTCGAATATCTTTCACGCGCCACATATTGGAGATCGTCTGAAACATCAGATCACCTCAACTGAACCGCCAGCTGCTTCGATCGCTTCTTTCGCTGCACCCGAGAATTTGTTGGCTTTAACAGTCAATTTTGTTTCAAGCTTGCCGTTAGCAAGTACTTTGATTCCGTCTTTAGCAGAGCTGACAACACCAGTCTCGATTAAGAGTTCTGGAGTAACTTCAGTACCTGCTTCGAAACGGTTAAGCGTGTCTAGGGAAACAACTGCATACTCTTTACGAGTAGGGTTGTTGAAACCGCGTTTTGGAAGACGACGGTAAAGTGGGTTTTGCCCACCTTCGAATCCTGGACGAACGCCACCGCCCGAACGAGCTTTTTGACCTTTATGTCCACGGCCAGAAGTTTTACCGTTACCAGTCGCCATACCGCGACCGACACGGTTGCGTTCGTGACGCGAACCTGGAGTTGGCTTCAATTCATGGAGTTTCATAGTGGCACCTCCTTATTTAGTAAGATCTTTATTATTCGTTGATTTCGTTTACAGTCACAAGGTGCGACACTTTTTTGATCATACCGCGCATCGCTACGTTGTCAGGGACAACGACAGTCTGATGCATTTTACGAAGACCAAGTGTACGTACTGTTACACGCTGATCTTCCGGACGACCAATAGTGCTGCGTGTGAGGGTGATTGCGAGTTTCGCCATGTCTAATTCCCTCCCTTATTTAAGAAGTTCTTCTACGCTTTTACCGCGTAGTTTAGCAACTTCCTCTGCTTTTTTAAGCTCTGTCAAGCCTTTAACCGTCGCACGGACGATGTTGATTGGTGTGTTAGATCCAAGCGATTTCGAAAGGATGTCACCTACACCTGCGAGTTCGAGCACTGCACGAACTGGACCACCAGCGATAACCCCAGTACCTTCAGAAGCTGGTTTCATGAATACACGACCTGCTCCGAATACTCCTGTGATTTCGTGTGGAATTGTTGTACCGACCATCGGTACTTGAACCATGTTTTTCTTAGCGGCTTCAATAGCCTTGCGGATCGCTTCTGGCACCTCTTGTGCCTTACCTGTACCGAAACCGACGTGACCATTTTTGTCACCTACGACGACGAGAGCGGCGAAACGGAAGCGACGGCCACCTTTCACGACTTTCGCGACGCGGTTTACGGTAACAACGCGTTCTTCAAGTTGTTCCATGTTAACGTCTAACTGGCGCATCGAGTGTCCCCTCCTTTTTGTTAGAATTTAAGACCTGCTTCACGAGCTGCTTCAGCAACAGCTTTGACGCGGCCATGATAGAGGTATCCACCACGGTCGAACACAACAGTGTCGATACCTTTCTCGAGTGCACGTTCAGCTGCAAGTTTACCAACAGCTTTCGCTGCTTCAACGTTGCCGCCGTTTGTAAGATCGAGAGCTTTATCTTTCGAAGATGCTGACACAAGCGTTGTTTGTGCTGCATCATCGATGAGTTGAACGTAGATGTGCTTGCTCGAGCGGAATACGTTCAAACGTGGACGAGCTGCTGTCCCCGCGATCGTACGACGTACACGAGCATGACGTTTCTTACGAACTGCATTTTTGTCTGCTTTTGTGATCATTTATGCCACTCCTTTCCGTTCATTTCGTGACGAATTACTTACCAGTCTTACCTTCTTTACGGCGAATACGTTCATCAGAGTAACGAACACCTTTACCTTTGTAAGGTTCTGGAGCACGGTACGAGCGGATTTGAGCTGCAACGTGACCGACGCGCTCTTTGTTAATCCCTTTAACGACGATTTGCGTGTTTGAAGGAACTTCGATCTCGATACCTTCTTCAGCAACGTACTCGATTGGGTGCGAGTAACCGAGGCTGAGGACGAGTTTGTTACCTTGCTTAGCTGCACGGTAACCAACCCCTGAGATCTCAAGTGTTTTCTGGAATCCGTTAGACACACCTTCCACCATGTTGGCGATAAGGGCACGTGTCGTCCCGTGGATCGTACGGTTCTCTTTCGAGTCATCCGGACGAACGACGTTCAATTCGTTCTCTTCAACTTTGATTTCCAAGGCTGGGTTAGCTGAAAGCGAAAGTTCACCTTTAGCACCTTTTACTGTGACCGTGTTGTCTTCTGCAACCGTGACAGTAACGCCAGCTGGAATCGTAACTGGTTTTTTACCAATACGTGACATTGATTACACCTCCGTTCTTGTTAGAAAAGTGACTTACCAGATGTAGGCGAGCACTTCGCCGCCGACTTGTTGTTGGCGAGCTTCTTTATCAGTCATAAGACCTTTTGATGTCGAAAGAACTGCGATACCGAGTCCTCCGAGTACTTTTGGTACTTCATCAGCTTTTGCGTATACACGAAGACCTGGTTTCGAAATGCGTTTGAGACCAGTGATAACACGTTCGTTGCTTGCTCCGTATTTAAGGAACAGACGAAGTGTACCTTGCTTAGCGTCCTCGATATATTCAACATCGCGAATGAAACCTTCACGCTTGAGGATCTCTGCAACCTCACGTTTGATATTAGAAGCTGGAAGCTCTAATTTTTCATGGCGAACCATGTTAGCGTTACGGATACGTGTAAGCATATCTGCAATTGGGTCTGTCATTACCATGCGATGTACCTCCTTTCACACTGTTAGTGGATTACCAGCTTGCTTTTTTAACACCAGGGATTTGACCTTTGTATGCAAGATCACGGAACTTGATACGGCTGATCCCGAATTTACCCATGTAACCATGTGGACGACCTGTGATACGGCAACGGTTATGAAGACGTACAGGTGAAGAGTTACGTGGCAATTTGCTGAGTCCGATGTAGTCGCCTTCAGCTTTCAATTGTGCACGTTTCTCAGCGTACTGGGCAACGAGTTTCTCGCGTTTGTGTTCGCGATTCACCATTGACTTTTTAGCCATGTTGTCGACCTCCCTTTAGATTATTTTTGGAATGGCATTCCGAGAAGTGTGAGCAATTCACGAGCTTCTTCGTCTGTGTTCGCTGTTGTAACAACAACGATGTCCATACCGCGTACTTTCGTTACTTTATCGTAATCGATCTCAGGGAAAATAAGTTGCTCTTTCACACCAAGCGTGTAGTTACCGCGTCCGTCGAATGCTTTCTTCGATACACCGCGGAAGTCACGTACACGTGGAAGTGAAACAGTTACCAATTTGTCGAGGAAATCGTACATACGCTCGCCACGAAGAGTAACCTTCGCACCGATTGGCATGCCTTCACGAAGTTTGAAACCAGCGATTGATTTCTTAGCCTTCGTTACGAGTGGTTTTTGACCAGAAAGAATTGATAATTCTTCCACTGCCATGTCAAGAGCCTTCGAGTTCGAAACAGCGTCACCTACACCCATGTTGATGACGATCTTGTCGACCTGCGGGACTTGCATGACTGAGTCATAGTTGAATTTATCCATCATCGCTTTCACGATGTCGCTTTTATACTTCTCTTGCAAACGGTTCATAGTCGAATGGACCTCCTTTCGTCACGTTCTTCTTATTTATCGAGTACTTCGCCCGATTTCGCGACACGAACTTTTTTACCATCGACTACTTTGAAACCAACGCGAGTCGGTTTGCCCGTTTTAGGGTCGAGTGGCATGACGTTCGAGACGTGAATTGGTGCTTCGATTTCAAGGATACCGCCTTGTGGATTCGCTTGTGATGGTTTCGAGTGTTTTTTAATCACGTTGATACCTTCTACGACTACGCGGTTCTTGCTTGGCATAGCTTTGAGGATAACCCCTTGCTTGCCTTTATCTTTACCAGACATTACCTGGACTGTATCGCCTTTTTTAACATGCATCGTTTTGCGCACCTCCTTATAGGATTGAAATTGGAAATTAAAGTACTTCCGGTGCCAACGAAACGATCTTCATGAATTCTTTTTCACGAAGTTCACGTGCAACTGGCCCGAAGATCCGAGTGCCGCGTGGGCTCTTGTCATCTTTGATGATGACTGCTGCGTTCTCATCGAAACGGATGTACGAACCATCTTTACGACGAGCGCCGCGTTTTGTACGAACGACAACTGCTCTGACAACGTCACCTTTTTTAACAACGCCACCTGGTGTTGCTTGTTTTACCGTCGCGACGATGATGTCACCGATGTTGGCAGTCTTACGACCTGAACCACCGAGGACTTTAATTGTCAACAGTTCACGCGCGCCAGAGTTGTCTGCTACTTTCAAGCGAGATTCTTGTTGAATCATGCGAGTGTACCTCCCTCCGGATGTTTATAGATCCGAACTGTTATTAGATGATTACTGATTCTTCTACTACTGTTACGAGACGGAAACGTTTGTCTTTAGAAAGCGGACGTGTTTCCGCGATGCGGACGACATCGCCGATTTTAGCGACATTGTTCTCATCGTGCGCTTTAAATTTCTTCGTGTAGTTTACACGTTTGCCATAAAGCTTATGACGTACTTTTGTTTCAACTGCAACGACGATCGTTTTGTCCATTTTGTCAGACACGACGCGTCCAGTGAGTACTTTACGCTTATTGCGTTCCATGAGTGTTACCTCCTCTTAAAGAATCCGATTAGATTAGCCGTTGTTGATGCCGAGTTCGCGTTCACGAAGAATCGTTTTAGCACGCGCAATCGACTTGCGTACTTCACGGATACGAGCAGGATTCTCAAGCTGACCTGTAGCTAATTGGAAACGAAGGTTAAAGAGTTCTTCTTTCCATTCGCCTACTTTACCGTTGAGCTCTTCAGTTGTTGATTGACGGAGATCAGTTGCTTTCATTCGTATCACCACCATTTTCTTCACGTTTCACGAACTTACATTTCACTGGAAGTTTGTGCGCTGCAAGACGAAGTGCCTCACGTGCAACTTCCTCAGATACACCCGCGATTTCGAACATTACTTTGCCAGGCTTAACTACAGCCACCCAGCCTTCTGGAGCACCTTTACCCGAACCCATTCGGACTTCGAGAGGCTTTTTCGTGTATGGCTTGTGTGGGAAGATCTTGATCCACACTTTACCACCACGTTTCATATAACGTGTCATTGCGATACGTGCTGATTCGATTTGACGGTTTGTGATCCAGCTCGCTTCGAGCGATTGGAGACCGAATTCACCGAAATGTACTGTTGTGCCGCGTTTTGCATTTCCGCGCATTTTACCACGGTGTACACGACGATATTTCACGCGTTTAGGTAACAACATAGTGTGTTGCCTCCTTCCTGAAAGAGTGTTTATTATTCAGCGTTTTTAGCTGTGTTGTTTTTTGTTGGAAGAACTTCACCATGGTACAACCAGACTTTAACTCCGATTTTACCATAAGTTGTGTCAGCTTCAGCTGTTCCGTAATCGATATCGGCACGGAGTGTGTGAAGTGGAACTGTTCCTTCTGAGTACTTCTCTGAACGAGCGATATCAGCGCCACCAAGACGACCAGAAACTTCTGTTTTGATCCCTTTGATGCCAGTGCGCATCGAACGTTGGATTGATTGCTTCATTGCACGACGGAATGACACACGGCCTTCCAATTGACGAGCGATGTTTTCAGCAACAAGTTTAGCGACAGCGTCCGCGTTTTTCACTTCAACAACGTTGATGTGAACACGTTTGCCTTCAGCAAGCTTGATGATGTTTTTGCGGAGTGACTCGATTTCCGAACCACCCTTACCGATAACCATACCTGGTTTCGCAGTGTGAAGCGAAATGTTCACGCGATTTGCAGCGCGTTCGATTTCTACTTTAGAAATACTAGCATCCTTCATTTTGTTTTCGATGTATTCACGAATAACGAAGTCTTCATGAAGGAGATCTGCGTAGTCTTTCTCAGCGTACCAACGCGAATCCCAGTCTTTGATAATACCAACGCGAAGACCGTGCGGATTTACCTTTTGACCCACTACATATCCCTCCTTATTTCTCAGTTACCACGATGTGGATGTGGCTTGTGCGTTTGTTAATACGGCTTGCGCGACCCATCGCACGTGGGCGGAAGCGTTTGAGTGTTGGACCTTCGTTGACGTAGATTTCCGACACCACAAGGTTCTCAATATTCATATCGTAGTTGTGCTCTGCGTTTGCAATCGCTGACTTCAATACTTTTTCAACGATTGGCGACGCTGCCTTGTTCGTGTGAGCAAGGACAGAGAGCGCTTCGCCGACTTGTTTCCCGCGAATTAAGTCTACAACGAGACGTGCTTTGCGAGGAGCAAGACGGACCATATTAGCTGATGCTTTAGCTTGCATGGATTTGACCTCCCCTCAAATTACCGTTTCGTTTTCTTGTCTGATCCGTGACCTTTGTACGTGCGTGTTGGAGCGAATTCACCAAGTTTGTGACCGACCATGTCTTCTGTCACGAATACTGGTACGTGTTTACGACCATCGTGTACACCGAACGTGTGACCCATGAATTCTGGGAAGATTGTCGAGCGACGTGACCAAGTTTTGATGACTTGCTTCTCACCAGATTCGTTGAGTTTGTCAACTTTAGCGAGCAAATGGTGATCTGCGAATGGACCTTTTTTCAAGCTGCGACCCATGATAGAACCTCCCTTTGGAATGATTCGGGAACGGCTCTTTCGAACCGCCCGAGAATCATGTAGTAATTATTTCTTGCGACGACGAAGAATGTACATGTCGCTCGATTTGTTTTTCTTACGAGTTTTAAGACCAAGAGCTGGTTTACCCCAAGGAGTAAGTGGGCCCGAACGACCGATAGGCGCACGACCTTCACCACCACCGTGTGGGTGATCAACCGGGTTCATTACAGAACCACGTACTGTTGGGCGTTTGCCTAACCAACGTGAACGTCCTGCTTTACCGATGTTTACGAGTTCGTGTTCTTCGTTACCAACTGAACCGACTGTCGCGCGGCAAGTGCCGAGGAACAAGCGTGATTCACCTGATTGAAGACGAACGATGACGTACTTGCCGTCACGTCCTTGGATTTGTGCCGATGCACCAGCCGCACGAACAAGCTGACCGCCCTTACCAGGCTTAAGCTCGATGTTGTGGATAGTAGTACCGACAGGGATGTTCACGAGTGGAAGAGCGTTCCCCACTTTGATATCCGCCTCAGGACCAGACATGATTTCCATGCCTACTTTGATGCCCTTAGGAGCGAGGATGTAACGTTTCTCACCATCTGCATAGTTGATGAGGGCGATGTTCGCTGAACGGTTTGGATCGTATTCGATCGTAGCAACGCGTCCGACGATGCCATCTTTGTTACGTTTGAAATCGATGATACGGTATTTGCGTTTGTGCCCGCCACCTTGGTGACGAACAGTCAAACGACCTTGGTTGTTACGACCGCCTTTTTTCGAAAGCTTTTCAGTTAACGATTTTTCAGGACGGTTCGTTGTGATCTCTGCAAAGTCGAGAGATGTCATGTTACGGCGACCGTTAGTGGTCGGCTTAAACTTTTTAATTGCCATCGAGGATTCCCTCCTTTTCTTTTAAGGTAGTAAATTAACCGAGGAAGTCGATTGTGTTGCCTTCAGCAAGGGTTACGATCGCTTTTTTACGACGAGCTGTGTAACCAGAGTGACGACCGACACGTTTCGCTTTCGGTTTCATGTTCATTGTGTTTACCGAAGCAACTTTCACATTGAAGATTGTTTCGATAGCGTACTTCACTTGCGATTTAGTCGCTTTAACGTCGATCTCGAAAACGTATTTGTTAGCTTCCATGAGGCTAACAGAACGCTCAGTGATGATAGGACGTTTGATGATATCGTATGCTTGAGCCATTATGCAAGCACCTCCTCTACCTTCGCAACCGCATCTTTAGTGAAGATGACTTTGTCGTTAGCAACGAGGTCAAGAACGTTAACGCCTGCTGCCTCGATCACAGTCACTCCTGGGATGTTACGAGCTGCGAGAGCGATAGTCTCATTGTAGTCCGCTGTGACTACAAGAGCCTTACGTTCTACTGACAAGCTGTTCAATACAGCAGCCATGTCTTTTGTTTTTGGTGCATCGAAAGCAAGGCCTTCGAGGACGATCATTTCGTTGT
Organism: Exiguobacterium mexicanum; assembly: GCF_005960665.1. Classification (GTDB taxonomy): domain Bacteria; phylum Bacillota; class Bacilli; order Exiguobacteriales; family Exiguobacteriaceae; genus Exiguobacterium; species Exiguobacterium mexicanum_A. The sequence continues at coordinate 48,428 of NZ_CP040676.1, read as the reverse complement.
TTTTCACTTTCGACGAAAGTGCCGAGAGAAGTGCTAAACGACGAACTTTTTTAGGAAGCTTGTAAGAGTATGAACGTGGTGTTGGACCGAAGACTGTACCACCACCAACCCATTGTGGTGAGCGGATAGAACCTTGGCGCGCACGACCAGTTCCCTTTTGTTTCCATGGTTTACGGCCGCCACCGCGTACTTCCGAGCGACCTTTCGTATCGTGAGTACCTTGACGGCGTGATGCTTGTTGCATGACGATCGCGTCGTAAAGTACTGAGTCGTTAGGCTCGATACCAAAAATGGCTTCTGCCAATTCGATCTCGCCAACTTGTGAACCTGTTTGGTTAAGCAAAGCTACTTTAGGCATTCGTAATTCCTCCTTTCCGTGCAGTTAATTAGTTACCTTTTACCGCTGTTTTGATGATGACGTTCGACTTGCGAGCGCCTGGGATTGCGCCTTTAACGAGTACAAGGCCGCGTTCCGCGTCAACTTTGACAACTTCAAGGTTTTGAATCGTTTTACGCTCGCCACCCATTTGACCAGGAAGAAGCTTCCCTTTAAATACGCGGTTAGGAGCTACAGGACCCATCGAACCAGGACGACGGTGGTAGCGCGAACCGTGAGCCATTGGTCCACGTGATTGTCCGTGACGCTTGATCGCACCTTGGAATCCTTTACCTTTCGATGTACCTGTTACGTCTACTAATTCACCTGCAGCGAAAATGTCCGCCTTGATCTCTTGACCGATTTCGTATCCTTCTACTGAAGTACGAATCTCTTTCATGAAGCGCTTAGGTGTCGCGTTTGCTTTCGCAGCGTGACCTTTTGCCGGTTTGTTTTGACGTGATTCTTTGATGTCGCCGAAACCGAGTTGAACTGCTTCGTAACCGTCTGTTTCAACTGTTTTAAGTTGAAGCACAACGTTTCCTTCGACAGCAACTACTGTTACCGGTACGACTTCGCCTGCTTCGTTGAAGATTTGAGTCATACCAAGTTTTGTTCCTAAGATTCCTTTAGCCATGAGATACACCTCCTGTTTAATAATTATTGTCTCTTCTGGCTAGTATCTACTATATGAAGAATTAAAGTTTGATTTCGATGTCAACACCTGATGGTAATTCGAGGCGCATAAGCGCATCAACCGTTTTTGGTGTTGGGTTAACGATGTCGATCAAGCGTTTGTGTGTACGCATCTCGAACTGCTCACGAGCATCTTTGTACTTGTGAACCGCACGAAGGATCGTGTAGATCGATTTTTCAGTTGGAAGCGGGATTGGTCCCGAAACCTTTGCACCTGAACGCTTCGCAGTATCAACGATTTTCTCAGCTGATTGATCGAGTACGCGATGGTCGTATGCTTTTAAACGAATACGGATTTTTTCATTTGCCATGTAAGTTTCCCTCCTTTGTCGCCTATTTTTAAAAATAGACAGTTCTCCGCGGAAATTTCCACACCGGCCATGGCAAAGCTGCCTGGCGTGTCATAACCTCCCGCTTCATCGCAGCGTGCTTGTGTCAGCAGAGGTATCCGATCATTGCAAATCAACGATTGGATCCGATTTCTGCTGTAAAGTCTCTCACCACTCGCACAAACACTTAATCATTATATCGAATCTACATATGAAATGCAAGATTTGATTTTTAAATTGCGCCGGATGTCTGATGAGTTGTTCAACGTTCACTAATGTAACAAGATTTGAACCCATTTGCAAGCTATTTTCCTTCTTTTGTTGAACTATTTGTTACAAGAACCGCCATGCCAACTCTACCTAGCGTTTCATACGTACTCTGAAGCGTTCCGTGACGGATTCGATAACCGAGGCTGGGGCTCGTTTCAAGCAGGTTTGGACGATCGTTTCATTCATTGGATGAGTCTCGAAGTATTGGCTTAACCGTTCAAGCTTATCGATACGGTTCATTACCGTATACAGTACGACCCACTCTTCGAGATGCATCCAACTACCGACCGGTTCAATATATGGATGTGTATAGATCCCATCGGTGCACTTCATCCGAAAGCTGGCCATCACATCAATGTCTCCGCCCTCGAACTCATATTCGCCAAAATAGGTCGTCACGTAATCTGGATGAGGCGTCGACTCGACTTTCTTTCCAGCACGGCTCAGTACTTGATCGACTCGCTCGAATTGATCCGGTTCGACAAACACATCCAAGTCGTTCGCCGTTTCAATTAGCCCATGATGCTTCAGTAACGTCGACCCACCGAACCGACACGCGATCCCGTTCAGCCGACATAACGTTTCGACTTGCTTCTCCATCTTCGTCTCCCCTTTCGTTCGACATATGTCCCATCTTACCACGTCTTGCTACAAAACAAAAAAGCAGCCCGCAAAATGCGGACTGCTTGAAAGGTCAGTGAATCAATCGATTACTCGATGATTTCAGTTACTGAACCAGCGCCTACTGTACGGCCACCCTCACGGATTGAGAAACGTGTTCCGTCTTCGATCGCGATTGTAGAAATCAATTCGATCGTCAACTCGATGTTGTCTCCTGGCATTACCATTTCAGTACCTTCTGGAAGGTGAACGATACCTGTTACGTCAGTTGTACGGAAGTAGAACTGCGGACGGTAGTTCGCGAAGAATGGCGTGTGACGGCCACCCTCTTCTTTAGAAAGAACGTAAATTGAAGCTTTGAATTTTGAGTGCGGCGTGATTGAACCTGGCTTAGCAAGTACTTGTCCACGCTCGATGTCTTCACGTGATACACCACGGAGAAGAGCACCGATGTTGTCGCCAGCTTCAGCGTAGTCGAGAAGCTTACGGAACATCTCTACACCAGTACATACAGTTTTCTTAGTTTCTTCTGTAAGACCAACGATTTCAACTTCGTCGTTGACGCGGAGAACACCACGCTCAACACGACCAGTCGCTACAGTACCGCGACCAGTGATTGAGAATACGTCCTCAACTGGCATCATGAATTCTTTGTCCGTGTCACGAACTGGCTCAGGGATGTACTCATCAACTGCGTTCATGAGTTCCATGATTTTTTCTTCCCACTGAGCTTCGCCGTTAAGCGCGCCAAGTGCAGAACCTTTGATTACAGGGAGGTCGTCGCCTGGGAAGTCGTATTCAGAAAGAAGTTCACGGATTTCCATTTCAACGAGCTCAAGGAGTTCTTCGTCGTCAACCATGTCAACTTTGTTCATGAATACGACGATGAAAGGAACACCTACTTGACGTGAAAGAAGGATGTGCTCACGTGTTTGTGGCATTGGGCCATCAGTTGCCGAAACAACGAGGATTGCGCCGTCCATTTGTGCAGCACCAGTGATCATGTTTTTAACATAGTCAGCGTGACCTGGGCAGTCAACGTGTGCATAGTGGCGTTTGTCAGTTTCGTACTCGATGTGAGCTGTTGCGATTGTGATACCGCGCTCACGCTCTTCAGGAGCACCATCGATTGCGTCAAACTTTGTAGCTGTTTTCCCTTGTGCTTTTGAAAGTACAGCTGAGATCGCTGCAGTCAAAGTTGTTTTACCGTGGTCGACGTGGCCGATTGTACCAACGTTAACGTGCGGTTTAGAACGGTCGAATTTTTCTTTACCCATTCTAGATTCCTCCTCTATTAGACAATTAGTTTTTTATTTAACTAGGAAGACGTAGGCTACTTTTAACATACGTCCTCCTTAGCTTACAACAATCAATTAAGCGTTACAACCGTTATTAGCCGTTCGCTTTTTTGATGATTTCTTCTGCGATTGACTTCGGTACTTCTTCGTAGTGATCGAAGTGCATCGAGTACGTTCCGCGTCCTTGCGTACGTGAACGAAGCGATGTCGCATATCCAAACATTTCTGAAAGTGGAACCATTGCTTTAACGACTTGAGCGTTACCGCGTGCTTCCATACCTTCTACGCGTCCACGGCGTGACGTGACGTCACCCATGATGTCTCCCAAGTATTCTTCTGGGATGACAACTTCAACACGCATCATTGGCTCAAGGATGACAGCTTTCGCTTGTTCCTTAAGTTGTTTAACCGCCATCGAAGCAGCAACTTTAAACGCCATCTCGTTCGAGTCGACATCGTGGTACGATCCGAAGACGAGAGCAGCTTTAACGTCAACTACTGGGTAACCCGCGAGGATACCGTTTTCGAGAGCTTCTTCAATCCCGCTTTGAACAGCTGGGACGTATTCACGTGGTACAACACCACCGACGATTTTGTTCTCGAATGCGAATCCAGCGCCTTCTTCGTTCGGCTCGAATTCTACGACAACGTGACCGTACTGACCGCGACCACCTGATTGACGTACGAATTTCGAATCGATCTTCGCAGCGCCACGGATTGTCTCACGGTAAGCAACTTGTGGTGCACCTACGTTAGCTTCTACTTTGAATTCGCGACGCATACGGTCAACGAGGATATCAAGGTGAAGCTCACCCATACCAGAGATGATCGTTTGACCAGTCTCTTGGTTTGTTTCAGTGCGGAAAGTTGGATCCTCTTCTGCGAGTTTCGCGAGAGCTTGACCCATCTTGTCTTGGTCAGCTTTCGATTTAGGCTCGATTGCGACCGAGATAACTGGTTCTGGGAATGTCATTGACTCGAGAACGACGTTGTCTTTCTCTGAGCAAAGCGTATCACCAGTCGTAGTATCTTTAAGACCAACAGCTGCGGCGATGTCACCAGCATATACCATTGGAATTTCTTCACGGCTGTTCGCGTGCATCTGAAGGATACGACCGAGGCGCTCGCGCTTACCTTTAGTCGAGTTCTTCACATACGAACCAGCTTGTGCTGTACCAGAGTACACACGGAAGAATGTCAATTTACCGACGTAAGGGTCAGTCATGACTTTGAACGCAAGTGCCGAGAATGGCGCTTCGTCCGAAGGTTCACGCGTGATTTCTTCTTCTGTATCGAGGTTAACCCCTTTGATTGACTCAACGTCAACTGGTGACGGGAGGTAATCAACAACAGCGTCCAACATCAATTGAACACCTTTGTTTTTGAAGGCCGAACCAACGAGTACAGGGTAGAATTCTACGCTAAGCGTTGCTTTACGAATACCAGCTTTGAGTTCTTCAATTGAGATCTCTTCGCCTTCGAGGTATTTCATCATCAACTCTTCGTTGTAGTCCGCAACCGCTTCGATCAATTGACCACGAAGTTCTTCAGCTTGGTCAGCCATGTCAGCTGGGAAGCCATCGATTACTTCGATGTCAGTACCGAGGTCGTTTGAGTACATGTACGTCTTCATCTCAACGAGGTCAACGATTCCTTTGAATTCGTCTTCCGCGCCAATTGGAAGTTGGATTGGGTGTGCATTTGCTTGGAGACGCTCGTGAAGTGTTTTCACCGAGTACAAGAAGTCCGCACCGATCTTATCCATCTTGTTGACGAATACGACACGTGGAACACCATAAGTCGTCGCTTGACGCCATACAGTTTCTGTTTGTGGTTCAACACCTGACTGTGCGTCAAGTACTGCAACTGCGCCATCAAGTACACGGAGTGAACGTTCAACTTCAACTGTGAAGTCTACGTGTCCAGGTGTATCGATGATGTTTACACGGTGGCCATTCCACTGTGCAGTTGTCGCAGCAGAAGTGATCGTGATTCCACGCTCTTGCTCCTGCTCCATCCAGTCCATTTGTGAAGCTCCTTCATGAGTTTCACCAATTTTGTGGATACGACCTGTGTAATAAAGAATACGTTCAGTTGTTGTCGTTTTACCGGCATCAATGTGAGCCATGATCCCGATGTTACGAGTATTCTTTAGGGAGAATTCTCTTGCCATACTGGGTATTCTCCTTCCGCATGTGTTTTTCGTGTGCTGGCACACGATATGATTATACCCGAAAGCCACTCCATTAAGCCACCGCTTGGTGACGTGGAGTGGACTTTACGTTTAAATTACCAACGATAGTGAGCAAACGCTTTGTTTGCTTCTGCCATCTTATGCATGTCTTCGCGTTTCTTAACTGAAGCACCAGTGTTATTGGCTGCATCCATGATTTCGTTCGCGATACGTTGCTCCATCGTTTTCTCGTTGCGGAGACGAGCGTAGTTCACGAGGTAACGAAGACCAAGTGTCGTACGGCGCTCTGGACGAACTTCAACAGGAACTTGGTAGTTTGCTCCACCGACACGGCGAGCTTTAACTTCAAGTACAGGCATGATGTTGTTCATTGCTTCTTCGAACACTTCCATAGGCTCTTTGCCTGAGCGTTCAGCGATGAGGCCAAATGCGTTGTAAATGATAGTTTGAGCTGTACCTTTTTTACCGTCTAACATGACACGGTTAATGAGGCGAGTTACCAATTTCGAGTTGTAGATCGGATCTGCGATAACGTCACGACGTTCTGCACGGTTTTTACGCATCCGAGTACCCTCCTTTCAAAATTTCAGTAGTTTTTAGTTAGCGAGAATTACTTCTTCGCAGCTTTCGGACGTTTCGTACCGTATTTAGAACGGCCTTGCATACGTCCGTCAACACCTGCAGTGTCAAGCGCACCACGAACGATGTGGTAACGTACCCCTGGTAAGTCTTTTACACGTCCTCCACGGATAAGAACAACGCTGTGCTCTTGAAGGTTGTGGCCAATACCTGGAATGTACGCAGTCACTTCGATTTGGTTAGTCAAACGAACACGAGCATACTTACGTAATGCCGAGTTCGGTTTCTTCGGAGTCATTGTACCAACACGTGTACAAACACCACGTTTCTGTGGCGAGCTCACGTTTGTTTGTGACTTGATGAAACTGTTGTAACCTTTGTTAAGTGCTGGAGAGTCAGATTTAACGACTTTCGATTTACGTCCTTTACGGACTAACTGGTTGATAGTAGGCATCTTTGAAGATCCTCCCTTCCTGAATTATGCTATTTTCTAGACCCACCGACCCGGGTGGTTCATTTAAGGTCATAACGAAACGCTTTTACGAGGCGTAGGCATTCCATGACCTCGCAAAAACGTGAGTTATACCTTGAAAGTGGCAATAATAGCAGCCAAACCTTTCCGGAGAAAGATTGGGTGACGTCCAAGTAGCTTGCCGACTGCTGGACATCGTTGTCATCGACAACAACCGATTGGCGGCACTAAATCATAGTAGCACCGCCAACCTATGCTGTCAAGACGTTTTTATTCTACCGTCGTGTCTTCGAGAACGGCTTTCGTCTCTTCTTCTTTGAGTTCGACATCGCGGTAAACCGGCATCCCAGTACCAGCTGGAACGAGTTTCCCGATGATGACGTTCTCTTTGAGTCCGAGGAGATAGTCGCGCTTACCTTTAATGGCAGCATCCGTCAATACACGAGTCGTTTCTTGGAACGAAGCGGCTGAGAGGAACGAATCTGTCTCAAGCGATGCTTTCGTGATTCCGAGAAGGACCGGTTTCGCTGTTGCCGGGCTCTTGCCATCGCGGAGAGCATCTTTACATGCTTCTTTGAAGACGCTGATGTCGACGAGCGAACCAGGGAGAAGCGGTGTGTCACCAGATTCGATGACTTTAACGCGGCGAAGCATTTGGCGAACCATAACTTCGACGTGCTTATCTCCGATTTCTACCCCTTGCATGCGGTAAACTTTTTGTACTTCTTGGAGAAGATAGTTTTGAACACCAGAGACCCCACGGACGGCGAGCAATTCTTTCGGATCGATCGACCCTTCTGTGAAGACTTCTCCGGCCTCTACCGTATCTCCGATTTGGACACGGAGACGTGCTCCGAACGGAATCGTGTACGTGCGTGTTTCACTGAGTCCTTCGACCGTAAGTTCACGCTTGTCACGCGATTCTGTAAAGTCGATAACCGTACCAGGGATTTCCGAGATGACTGCTTGCCCTTTCGGGTTACGAGCCTCGAATACCTCTTGGATACGCGGAAGACCTTGTGTGATATCATCCCCGGCTACCCCACCTGTGTGGAAGGTACGCATTGTAAGCTGCGTTCCTGGCTCACCGATTGATTGCGCGGCGATGATTCCGACAGCTTCGCCGACTTCAACATTTGAGCCAGTCGCCAAGTTGCGGCCGTAACATTTCTTACATACGCCATGTGACGTGTTACATGTAAAGGCTGTACGGATTTCAACTCGTTCGATTCCAGCGTCGACGATGTCGCGAGCGAGATCTTCGGTAATCAATTGGTTCTTCTCGACCATGACTTCACCCGTTTCCGGATGTGCCACTGTCTCGAACGCTGTACGGCCGACGAGGCGGTCATACAAGTTTTCGATTTCTTCCGTGCCTTCGCGGAGAGCGGCGACGCGGATTCCGCGGTCCGTTCCACAATCTTCTTCACGGATGATGACATCTTGAGCTACGTCTACAAGACGACGCGTCAAGTAACCTGAGTCAGCCGTCTTAAGGGCTGTATCGGCAAGACCTTTACGCGCACCGTGCGTCGAGATGAAGTACTCTTGTACCGTCAGACCTTCACGGAATGAAGATTTGATCGGAAGTTCGATGATGCGGCCAGATGGAGCGGCCATCAAACCACGCATCCCTGCGAGCTGCGTGAAGTTGGACGCGTTACCACGGGCACCTGAGTCAGACATCATGAAAATTGGGTTCAAGCGATTGAGGGATTTCATCAATCGTGATTGAATCTCATCCTTCGCTTCGTTCCAAGAGCGTACAACGCGCTCGTAACGCTCATCTTCAGTGATGAGACCGCGACGGAATGACTTCATGATTTGATCGACTTGAGTTTGCGCTTCATCAAGGATCTCTTGTTTGTCCGGAAGAACGATGATATCAGCGATTCCGACCGTCACACCGGCTTTCGTCGAGTGTTTAAAGCCGAGATCTTTCATCCGGTCAAGCATGCGGCTTGTTTCAGTCGTTTCGAACTTCTGGAACACTTCCGCGATGACTTTTCCAAGGAATCCTTTTTTGAACGGCTCAACCAAAGGACGTGAGGCGATTTCTTCCGCCACGTTGGCACCTTTGTCGATGAAGTACTTGTCAGGCGTTGCTTCCTGCAAGTTTTCCATCGTCGGCTCGTTCAAGTATGGGAACGTGTTCGGCAAGATCTCGTTAAAGATCATCTTACCGACCGTTGTGATCAACAATTTCTCGTTTTGCTCATCTGTGAACGTCGGGTTGTTGAGCGTGCGTGCTGGAAGAGCGACACGTGTATGCAAGTGGACATAGCCATTTTGATACGCGATGAGCGCTTCGTTCACGTTCGACAAAATTTTCCCTTGTCCGACGGCATCGTCGCGTTCAAGCGAGATGTAGTAGTTACCGAGGACCATATCCTGCGATGGTGTAACAACTGGTTTTCCGTCTTTCGGGTTCAAGATGTTTTGCGCTGCGAGCATGAGAAGACGAGCTTCCGCTTGTGCTTCAGCAGAAAGTGGGACGTGAACCGCCATTTGGTCACCATCGAAGTCGGCGTTATAAGCCGTACATACGAGCGGGTGAAGGCGAATCGCGCGACCTTCGACGAGAATCGGTTCGAAAGCTTGAATCCCTAGGCGGTGAAGCGTTGGGGCACGGTTCAAGAGAACCGGATGCTCACGAATGACTTCTTCGAGGACGCCCCAGATTTCTGGTTGCATCTTCTCAATCTTACGTTTGGCGTTCTTGATGTTCGACGCGATGCCGCGACCGACAAGTTCTTTCATCACGAACGGTTTGAAGAGTTCAAGGGCCATCTCTTTCGGGAGACCACATTGGTACATCTTCAAGTTTGGACCAACGACGATAACCGAACGTCCTGAATAGTCGACCCGTTTACCAAGAAGGTTTTGACGGAAACGACCTTGTTTCCCTTTCAACATGTGTGAAAGTGATTTCAATGGACGGTTACCTGGACCTGTTACCGGACGACCACGACGACCGTTGTCGATGAGGGCGTCAACCGCTTCTTGAAGCATACGCTTCTCGTTTTGCACGATGATGTTCGGCGCGCCGAGATCGAGCAAACGTTTAAGACGGTTGTTCCGGTTGATGACTCGACGATACAAATCGTTCAAGTCAGATGTCGCAAAGCGTCCACCGTCGAGCTGCACCATCGGGCGAAGCTCAGGCGGAATGACAGGAAGTACTTCGAGGATCATCCAATCTGGATCATTGCCTGATGTGAAGAATGCATCGAGCACTTCAAGGCGTTTAATCGCACGTGTACGACGCTGACCTTGAACTGTCTTCAATTCTTCGCGGAGTTCTCCGACTTCCTTCTCGAGTTGTACGTCTTGAAGGAGTGTCCGGATCGCTTCCGCACCCATGTCTGCTTTGAAGTCACTACCGTATTTTTCACGGTAGAGACGATATTCTTTTTCCGAGAGAAGTTGTTTCTTCTCGAGCGGAGTGTCACCTGGCTCCGTCACGACGTACGACGCGAAGTAGATCACTTCTTCGAGTGCACGTGGTGACATGTCGAGAACAAGCCCCATTCGGCTTGGAATCCCTTTGAAGTACCAGATGTGCGAAACTGGTGCCGCGAGCTCGATATGGCCCATACGCTCGCGACGCACTTTCGCTTTCGTCACTTCAACGCCACAGCGGTCACAAATGACTCCTTTATAACGGATCCGTTTGTACTTTCCGCAGTAACATTCCCAGTCTTTCGTAGGACCGAAGATTCGTTCACAGAACAATCCGTCCTTCTCTGGTTTGAGTGTACGATAGTTGATCGTTTCCGGCTTTTTGACTTCCCCGTAAGACCACGAACGGATCTTCTCAGGTGAAGCCAAGCCGATTTTCATATATTCAAATCGATTAACATCTACCAAGGGGCCGACCTCCCTTTTCGCCTTATTCCTCTTCCGTAACAGTCGGTTGAACGACTTGTTCTAACGCCGATGTTGCGTTCGGGATGTTGTCGTCATCTTCATCTTTCATTTCAACTTCTTCATCGTCCGCAGACATCATCTTGACTTCCATACCGAGCGCTTGGAGCTCTTTGATCAAGACGCGGAACGACTCAGGAACGCCCGCTTTCGGAACGCTCTCACCTTTCACGATGGCCTCGTATGCTTTCACACGGCCAACCGTGTCATCCGACTTGATTGTAAGGATCTCTTGGAGCGTGTAGGCTGCGCCGTACGCTTCAAGTGCCCATACTTCCATCTCACCGAAACGCTGTCCACCGAACTGTGCTTTACCACCGAGCGGTTGTTGTGTGACGAGCGAGTATGGTCCTGTCGAACGAGCGTGAAGTTTATCATCAACCATGTGCGCGAGTTTGATCATATACATGACACCGACCGAGACGCGGTTATCGAACGCTTCACCAGTACGACCGTCATAGAGACGAGTCTTGGCATCTTTGTCCATTCCAGCTTCTTCAATCGTTGCCCATACGTCTTCCTCACGCGCACCATCGAATACAGGTGTCGCCACTTTGATGCCGAGCTTTTTAGCCGCCATTCCAAGGTGGAGTTCGAGTACCTGACCGATGTTCATCCGTGATGGTACACCTAGTGGGTTAAGCATGATGTCAATCGGTGTGCCGTCCGGCATGTATGGCATGTCTTCTTCAGGGAGGATCCGCGAGATAACACCTTTGTTACCGTGACGTCCCGCCATCTTATCCCCTTCGTGAATCTTACGTTTTTGAACGATGTAGACACGAACCATTTGGTTCACGCCTGGTGAGAGTTCGTCACCGTTTTCACGATCGAACACTTTGACGTCCAAGATGATGCCGTCGCCGCCGTTTGGTACACGGAGTGACGTATCACGGACTTCACGTGCTTTCTCACCGAAGATCGCGTGCAAGAGACGCTCTTCCGCCGTCAATTCAGTCACGCCTTTAGGCGTTACTTTACCGACGAGGATATCGCCATCCTTGACTTCTGCACCGATGCGGATGATTCCACGATCGTCCAAGTTGCGAAGCGCGTCATCGCCGACGTTTGGAATATCACGTGTGATTTCCTCAGGTCCGAGTTTCGTGTCGCGTGATTCTGACTCGTACTCTTCGATATGAATCGATGTGTACACGTCATCTTTCACGAGACGCTCACTCATGATGATCGCATCCTCATAGTTGTAACCGTCCCATGTCATGAAGGCGACAACGACGTTACGGCCGAGCGCGAGCTCACCCATATCCATCGATGGACCGTCAGCAAGGATTTCTCCTTTTTCGACACGGTCGCCAGCAGCGATGATCGGCTTCTGGTTGTAGCATGTCCCTTGGTTCGAACGGACATACTTTTGAAGTTTGTAGCGGTCAAGATCACCCGACACCTCAGAACCATTCACGTCAGACGTGCGGCGGACCAAGATTTCGCGCGCTGTGACACGCTCGACGACACCTGGGAATTTCGCGATAATCGCGGCTCCAGAGTCTTTCGCTGACACGTACTCCATCCCAGTACCGATAATCGGTGAATCAGGTTGGAGAAGCGGTACAGCTTGACGTTGCATGTTCGCTCCCATGAGGGCACGGTTCGAGTCATCGTTCTCGAGGAACGGGATACATGCCGTCGCGGCAGAAACAACCTGTTTCGGCGAAACGTCCATGTAATCGACTCGGTTTGGTTCAACTGACAAGTTTTGTCCGCGGAAACGGCAAAGGACTTGTTCGTTGGCGAAACCGCCTTCTTCTGTGAGTGGCATGTTCGCCTGGGCGACGACGTAGAGATCTTCTTCATCCGCCGTCATATATTGAATCTCGCTCGTGACGAGACCTGTTTCTGGGTCGACTCGACGGTACGGTGCTTCGATGAAGCCGTACTCGTTTACTTTCGCATAAGACGAAAGCGAGTTGATGAGACCGATGTTCGGTCCTTCTGGTGTTTCGATTGGACACATCCGACCGTAGTGCGAATAGTGAACATCTCGAACTTCGAAACCGGCACGCTCACGTGTCAAACCACCCGGTCCAAGTGCAGAGAGACGACGCTTGTGCGTGAGCTCTGCGAGCGGGTTTGTTTGGTCCATGAACTGTGACAACTGCGAGCTACCAAAGAACTCTTTTAGCGACGCGATTACCGGGCGAATGTTGATGAGTGCCTGTGGTGTGATCGCATTTTGATCTTGAATCGACATCCGCTCTTTAACAACACGTTCCATACGAGAAAGCCCGATCCGGAATTGGTTTTGGAGAAGTTCTCCGACTGAACGAAGACGACGGTTTCCTAGGTGGTCGATGTCATCTGTTGTTCCGACTTCGTGTAGCAAGTTAAAGAAGTAGTTGATCGATGCGATGATATCAGCCGGCGTGATGTGTTTCACGCTGCGGTCGATATTGCCGTTACCGATAATGTTCAAGATACGCTCTCCATCTGGGTCATCTGGTGAGATAACTTTGATCGATTGAAGACCGAACGGTTCACCTTCAGCGACGCCGCCTGTCGGCTCAGCATCCATATAACCGAGGCCGTTTTCCAAATGTGGAAGAACGCGGTCAAGGTTGCGACGATCGAGGATTGTTCCAGCTTCAGCGATGACTTCGCCTGTTTCTGGGTCAACGAGCGTCTCGGCCAATTTTTGACCGAAGAGACGGTTTTTAAGATGAAGTTTTTTGTTCATCTTGTAGCGACCGACGTTTGCAAGGTCGTAACGTTTTGGGTCGAAGAAACGAGATACGAGAAGTGACTTCGCGTTCTCAACCGTTGGTGGTTCACCAGGGCGGAGACGTTCGTAAATTTCGATCAACGCTTTTTCTGTTGATTCTGTATTATCTTTTTCAAGGGTATTGCGAAGATATTCATCATCCCCGAGAAGGTCGATAATCTCTTGGTCCGTACCGAATCCGAGGGCACGCAACAACACTGTTACCGGGATCTTACGGGTACGGTCGATACGAACGTAAACGATATCTTTGGCATCTGTCTCAAGTTCGAGCCATGCACCGCGGTTCGGAATGACTGTCGCACCGAAACCACGCTTACCGTTTTTATCGAGTTTGGCGTTGTAATAAACGCTCGGCGAACGAACAAGCTGGGAAACGATAACGCGTTCTGCACCGTTAATGATAAATGTTCCCGATTCTGTCATGAGTGGGAAATCTCCCATGAACACTTCTTGTTCTTTGAGCTCACCTGTTTCTTTGTTTTGTAGACGTACTTTTACGCGCAATGGCGCAGAGTAAGTAACGTCTCGCTCCTTCGATTCATCAATCGAATACTTCGGCTCACTGAGCGAATAATCGATGAACTCGAGCACAAGGTTTCCAGTGAAGTCGGAGATTGGCGAAATGTCCGTAAACATCTCTTTCAATCCTTCACGTAAGAACCACTCGTAAGAAGCAGTTTGAATTTCAATCAAATTCGGAAGCTCTAATACCTCACTGATACGGGCAAAGCTTCTTCTCTGACGGTGACGACCGTACTGAACAAGTTGACCAGTCAACTGATTCACCTCTCAGACCCCCAATTCTCTATCGAATTTTTCGGGCGTAATAATCGAACATTGTCATTGAATGTCGTCTCTTTTCCGCGTCTAAAAAGCGGCAAACGCGGCAGTTCAAGGCGAATTCCATTCCAATGGCATTTTATAATGTTAGCATATACGTTATAGCGAGTCAACAAGACTTCACCGTTTGTCAAGAGCGAATTGCTCGGAAAATGAAATAGCCTTTTTCTTTCACAACCGTCTCGACTTGACCAAACACATCTTCAAGCAACTTCTTGGCAGAAGGCGCTCCTTGTTTCTTTTGGATGACGACATAGAGTGCTCCACCTACGACGAGATGCGCATGCGCGCCTCGCAGAATCGTGTGGACCACTTGCTTTCCGGCCCGAATTGGCGGATTGGTCACGATTGCGGCGAACTGTTCGTCACCGACCGCGTCGTAAGCGTGGCTGAGCCGCGTCTCGATCGTCACTCCGTTCTGGGCGGCGTTTTGCTCTGACAAGGCAAGCGCTCGCTCGTTCACGTCGACGAGGAGTGCTTCACGCCCAGAGGCGTCGGCAAGCGAGATCCCCATCGGACCGTAGCCACAGCCCACATCTAAAATGCGCCCTTCGACGTCAGGCACTTCAAATGATTCGATTAAGAGACGTGACCCAAAATCGACCGATCCTTTCGAGAACACGCCGCGGTCCGAGGTGAAGCGATATGTCTTCCCTCGCAACTCGTACGTCCATGTCTCAGGGGCACTTTTCGAACTAGGGTCGTTCGTATAGTAATGATCTCCCATGCATTGAACCTCCTAACCCACTCTTCAAGGAAATAAAAGAAGCTCGCCATAGCGAGCTTCTATAGGTTGTGAAGTAAAAGTTGGATTACTTAACTTCGACAGTTGCGCCAGCTTCTTCAAGCTTAGCTTTGACTGCGTCTGCGTCTTCTTTAGAAACGCCTTCTTTGACTGGAGCCGGAGTTCCGTCAACGAGTGCTTTCGCTTCTTTAAGACCGAGGCCTGTAAGTTCACGAACTGCTTTGATGACGTTGATTTTACCAGCGCCAGCGTTTGTGAGGATTACGTCGAATTCAGTTTGCTCTTCAGCTGCTGCTGCGCCTGCACCTGCAACTGCTACTGGAGCTGCTGCTGATACGCCGAATTCTTCTTCGATTGTTTTTACGAGTTCGTTAAGTTCGAGAACCGTCATTGATTTGAGGTCTTCGATGAATTGCTCTTTGTTGAAAGCCATTATGGTTTTCCTCCTTTGATGTTGTAAAGATTGGTTTTGGTTACGCTACGAGACAAAAATTAAGCAGTTTGCTCTTCTTTTTGTTCTGCGATTGCGTTTGTTGCGACTGCGAGCCCACGGATTGGAGCTTGAAGGACGCTGAGAAGCATCGAGAGAAGACCATCGCGTGATGGAAGTTCTGCAAGGGCTTTAACTTCTTCGAGTGAACTTACTTTGCCTTCGATGATTCCGCCTTTCAATTCGAGCGCTTTGTGCTCTTTCGAGAAGTCGTTCAAGATCTTCGCAGGGGCAACAACGTCTTCGTTAGAGAAGGCGATTGCTGTAGGACCTGTGAAGACTTCGTCAAGACCTTCGAAGTTCGACTGAACTGCCGCGCGGCGAAGAAGACCGTTTTTGTATACTTTGAACTCGATTCCAGCGTCACGGAGTGATTTACGGAGTGTAGTCACTTCTTCAACTGTAAGTCCACGGTAGTCAACAACGATTGTTCCGACGCTCGCTTGCATTTTTTCAGCGATCTCATCGACGAGTGCCGATTTTTGAGATACGATTTTTTCGCTTGCCATGTGTTTGCACCTCCTAGTCAATTCTTATACCGGACGAGAGGCTGCTCTCCAAAAAGAAATCCCTCGTATGAAGACATACGAGGGCGTAATTGTTTGAAAGTAAACCTGTGACAACAGGCTCAAGTTCGAGCAAAGACACCTCGGAAGGGTTTACGGACCGATGTCCACCTTCTGTCTACGGTAATCCAACATATTCGGTTGAACGTGTATTACTTTAACAGCGGTATCACACGTTGTCAACAGTTTATTTCAAGTAGATTACTTGATGAAGTCGGCAGTCGCGACACGGATTCCAGGACCCATTGTCGAAGAAAGCGCGATGTTTTTAAGGTAAGTTCCTTTTGCAGTAGCAGGCTTCACTTTCATGAGTGTCTCGATGATTGTCTCGATGTTCTCAGAGAGTTTTGTTGCTTCAAATGACTTCTTACCAACTGGTACGTGGATGTTACCGGCTTTATCAACGCGGTATTCTACTTTACCAGCTTTGATGTCCGCGATTGCTTTCGCAACGTCGAACGTGACTGTGCCTGTTTTCGGGTTAGGCATGAGGCCTTTTGGTCCGAGAACGCGACCAAGTTTACCAACTTCACCCATCATGTCAGGTGTCGCAACGATTACATCGAAGTCGAACCATCCTTGTTGGATTTTAGTGATGAACTCAGAGTCACCGACGTAGTCAGCGCCAGCCGCTTCAGCTTCTTTAACTTTTTCGCCTTTTGCGAAGACGAGAACTTTTTGTGTTTTACCAGTACCGTGTGGAAGTACGACGGCACCGCGGATTTGTTGGTCCGCTTTCTTCGGATCTACGCCGAGACGGACAGCAACTTCGATTGTTTCATCGAATTTAGCAGTAGCTGTTTTCTGAACGAGTTCAACGGCCTCAGCGAGTTCGTATGACTTCATGCGGTCAACAAGCTTAGCTGCTTCTTGGTGTTTTTTACCCATGATTCTTTTCCTCCTTGTGGTTAGCGGAATTTCCTCCCACATAATGAAGGGATTGAAGGTGAGCATAATATTCACCGACAATCCCAGAGACTAATAAATTAGTCTTCGATTACAATACCCATACTACGCGCAGTACCTTCAACCATAAGCATCGCTGTTTCAACAGACGACGCGTTAAGGTCAGGCATTTTAAGTTCAGCGATTTCGCGAACTTTATCACGCTTAACCGTTGCTACCTTCTTACGGTTTGGTTCACCAGAACCGCTCTCGATACCAGCAGCTTTCTTCAAAAGAACTGCAGCTGGTGGAGTTTTCGTAATGAATGTAAACGAACGATCTTCGTATACCGTAATGACTACAGGAATAATCAATCCGGCTTGGTCTTGTGTACGAGCGTTGAACTCTTTACAGAATCCCATGATGTTAACACCTGCTTGACCAAGTGCTGGACCTACTGGTGGTGCTGGGTTAGCTTTACCAGCTGGGATTTGAAGTTTAACGAGTTTAGTAACTTTTTTCGCCACGAGACACACCTCCTTAAGTCTAAAATGTGGTTTCTTGGACGTTGTGCGCCCTCCCACTCAATCTATTAGGTCGAGTTTGTACCGAAATATAGCACAACATCAAACATTTCCGATTGTACCATCCGTTTGCGAGAATGGCAAGCGGGTATTAGTTAATTTTCTGAACATGTTCGAAATCAAGCTCAATTTTTGTTTCACGGCCGAACATGTCAACGACAACTTTGAGCTTCTCTTTATCGGCTTCGATTTCATCAATCGTTCCTTCGAAGTTCTCAAATGCGCCTTCTTTGACACGGACGAGGTCGCCGAGTTCGTAGTTGTAACGATCTTTCTTCTCGATGAGACCCATCTGTGACAAGACGTTCGTCACTTCGTCCGGTTGAAGCGGGATCGGCTTGGCGCCGCCGCCCGTTGAACCGAGGAAGCCGGTGACGTTCGGCGTGTTCCGCACGACGTACCACGAGTCGTCAGTCATGACCATCTCGACGAAGACGTAACCTGGGAAGCTCTTCACTTCTTTTTCTTTAATCTTCTTCTCGCCACTCTTGAGCGTGACTTCTTCTTGCGTTGTTTCAGTCGGAACGAGGACGCGGAAAATTTTATCTTCCATGTTCATCGAACCGATCCGACGTTCTAGGTTTTCTTTGACGTTGTTTTCAAATCCAGAATACGTCTGGACAACAAACCATTGTTTCTCCACGGCTTTCACCTCTTTCCTTAGTTGATTAATAGGTTGACGAAATAGCTGACACCAGTATCTACGCCGAACACGAACAGGCCGATCACGACGACCGTCGCGATGACCGTGATGGTATATTTTGTGAGCTCTTTACGAGTCGGCCAACTCGTTTTCTTTAACTCTTTCCATACATCGCGCAAAAAGTTCATGGTAGCTTCCTCCTACGTTGAATGCCAATCTACATTACTTCGATTCTCGGTGTGTCGTATGCGCATTGCAACGCCGACAGAACTTTTTCAGCTCGAGCCGTGTCGTCACGTCGTCTTGTTTCATAGTCGAATAACCGCTCGACCCGCAATCCGAACACGCGAGACTTACTTTCTTTGCCATTCATGAGCGCCCCTTTCGACAGCTCTCCTATAAAAAAGAGCGAAAAAAAAACGCCTCCTGTAAATGGCGTCTACGGACAAGGCGCTGCCTTAAAAGTATCACATAGGAGGCGTGCGGTCAATATCGGTTAGCTCGTCATCGTTTTGACGTCGACATGCCGCTCAAACTTTTTCTTCACGCGCTGTAACGCATTATCAATCGATTTCACATGGCGGTCGAGGTCGTCCGAGATTTCTTGGTACGAACGGCCATCCAAATAAAGACGCAACACTTTTCGTTCCAAGTCACTCAGGAGCTCTTCCATCTTTTCTTCCATGAATAGTTGTTCTTCTCGCGTCACGAGCAAATCCTGCGGGTCCGTCGGATGCGGCGGCAAGATCACATCGAGCAGTGTCCGATCCGACTCGTCGTCAAAGATTGGCTTGTCGAGCGAGACGTAAGAATTGAGCGGGATATGCTTTTGACGGGTCGCCGTTTTGATAGCAGTGATCATTTGACGGGTGATGCACATCTCGGCAAAACTTTTAAACGAGGCGAGCCGCTCATCGCGGTAATCCCGGACACCTTTATACAGACCGATCATGCCTTCTTGCACGATGTCCTCGTGATCGGCACCGATCAAAAAGTAAGACCTTGCCTTCGCCCGGACGAAATATCGGTAACGTTCAATCAAAAACTCAAGAGCGTCGCTATCCCCCTCATTACGCGCAAGAAAGACCAGCTCTTCGTCGGACATGCTTTCGAATTGCTCGTATGGCCATCCGTTCATGTTTCATACCCCCCGGCGATTGATGAACTTATGTAAGTTTGTGCTCTCATTATAGGCGTCGGTTAAAACGACCGTCAAATAAAATTCTAAAAATTCCGTCAATTACACATCGTGTAACTCATACATCTATTAGTATACAACATTTCTTTCCAAATAAATGTCAAATTAAAAACAAAAGACGAGTCCATTTGATGAACTCGTCTGTGATATCCTTCACCGCCTCATTTACGACGGCGTATTTCTTCCAATCGGGCTCTTATGTCTGGTGAAAGGTCAATCGTTTTTCGATTCGACCGATCCTGCTCGAGTGCCGACCGTTCTTTTTCAATCAACACCTGGGCGTGCTTCCAATCCTTCAGTAACTCATTGGCAGGAACCCGGAGCGCTCCTTGTCCGAAGATAACCCACTGTTCGGTGAAGTCGTTCGTCGCGACAAACAACGTCACGAGCCGATCATCGACAAGGGCGTGCGCACGGCGTTCAATCCATTCATCCGCCGTTTCGTTTTCTTTCGTATAGACGACCGCGACACGACTCTGATTCGCTTTCGATTCCCGCCCGTATCGCATATGGGCATCGAAGACGATTGTCACTTCGCGACCCGTGACCGCTTGGTACTCGGCCATCGCTTCAATCAAATCGTTTCGTGCTTTCTCAAAATCGATGTCTCGCAACTTTCGAAGGTGCGGCCATGCGCCAATAATGTTATATCCATCCACGAGGAGCAATTCCCGTTTCTTGATGCTCATGACAATGGGTTACGTGAGCGATGCACTTCATACAAGAGAAGCGCGGCCGCGACCGAGGCGTTCAGCGATGTGACGTGACCGACCATCGGCATGTGGACGAGGAAGTCACACGATTCGCGTACGAGGCGGCTCATCCCTTTACCTTCACTACCGATGACAACGACGAGCGGCATGTTCCCATCGAGGCGACGATAATCTTGGCTCTCGCTCGCGTCTGTCCCGACAACCCATAGTCCTTTCTCTTTCAGTTCTTCAAGCGTCCGCGTCAAGTTTGTGACGCGTGCGACCGGAATGTACTCGATTGCGCCTGTCGAAGCTTTCGCCACCGTCTGCGTCAAACCGACCGAGCGGCGCTTCGGAATGATAATCCCGTGCGCCCCGACCGCATCCGCTGTCCGTAAAATCGAACCCAGGTTATGCGGGTCTTCGAGTTCATCGAGCAGAATGAACAACGGCGTTTCTCCTTTTGACTCGGCAAGGGCGAACATATCTTCGATCGACTTATATTCGTAGGCGGCGACCGCGGCGACAACACCTTGGTGATGTTCGCTACCGGCCATTTTCTCGAGTTTCGTTTTCGGGACGAACGAGACTTGAACCGATGCCTCGTTGGCCATGCCGATGATTTGAGCGAGCGGCCCCTTCTGTTGCCCTTCCATAATAAAGACCTTGTTCATATCGCGACCGCTCCGGAGCGCTTCCATCACCGGGTTGCGCCCGTAAAGGAAGTCGATTCCTTCCTCGAGCACGTCGACTTCTTGATAGTCTGGTCGTTCTAGTTTTTGGCGCTTCGGTCGATCATTTCGTTCGCCGCGTGGACGATCAAATGAGCGTTGCTCATGCGCTCTTCCTCCGTCATGTCGTTTCGAATGACTCGGTTTCGAGCCATGTGAACGCTTGTTCGATGAGTTCTTCAAGACGATCCCTTCTTTCCATTAGATATGTGTAACCAATCAATGCTTCGAACGCTGTCGAATAGCGATACGTATGAACATCTGTCCGCTTCGGGATTGAACCGGATTTCGCGTTCTTCCCACGGCGGACGACAGCCGCTTCATCATCACTCAAGACACCTGTCTCGAGCCAGTGGGTCACGATCCCAGCCTGCGCTGCCGCATTCACGTAGCGGATGGCGCCACGGTGTAGGTCGTTCGGCTTCGTCATCCCTTGTCCGAGCAGTCGTTTGCGTACCGCCATCTCATAGACGGCGTCCCCCATATAGGCGAGGGCGAGGGCGTTCAGTTGAGGGGCGAGTTGTTTCATAACCGCTTCCACCGCACCCCTTGGGCTGTATCTTCGAGTTGAATCTTCTGTTCTTTCAAGAGATCTCGAATCTCATCGGCACGCGCGAAATTCCGCTCCGCCCGAGCCGTGTTCCGCTCTTGAATCAATTGATCAATTTCCGCGTCAAGAAGCTCTAGCTCTTTCTTGATTGTCAAACCAAGCACACCTGTCAATTCTTCGAAGAGAGCGATCACGTGTTCGAGCGTGACTTTTGAGACGTGGTCCGCTTTTGCGTAGATGTTCGCTTCACGTGCCAAGTCAAATAGGACGGTCACTGCATTCGCCGTATTGATATCATCATCCATCGCTTCGATAAACGTTGTTTTAATCGTCGCAAGCTTGCGTTCCATCGCCTCGCTCGGCTCTTCAAGGCCGGCCGTGACCGATAAGCGGTATTCAACGTTTTGATACGACTCCTTGATGCGATCCCATCCGTTCGCCGCTTGCTCGATCAACTCACGGCTATAGTTGATTGGATGACGATAGTGGACCGATAACATGAAGAAGCGGAGCACCATCGCATCCACTTCCTTCAACGCCTCATGGACGAGCAGGAAGTTCCCGAGCGATTTTGACATCTTTTCATTCTCGATATTGATGAATCCGTTATGCAGCCAATAGTTGGCGAACTTCGTATGGTTGCACGCCTCCGATTGGGCAATCTCGTTCTCGTGGTGCGGGAACTTCAAGTCATGGCCCCCGGCGTGAATGTCGATTGTCGTGCCAAGGTGTTTTTTCGCCATCGCTGAACACTCGATGTGCCAGCCTGGACGACCTTGTCCCCATGGACTCTCCCATGCCGGCTCACCTGGTTTCGCGGCTTTCCACAAGACGAAATCGAGCGGGTCTTCTTTCTTTTCCCCGACGTCGACACGTGATCCCGCGCGTAAGTCTTCAATCGACTGCTGGCTCAATTTGCCATACGTCTCAAACTTACGCGTCCGGAAATAGACGTCCCCGCCTGCTTCATACGCAAAGTCCTGCGTCTCGAGTTCGCGGATGAATGTGATAATCTCTTCCATCGTGTCCGTGACACGTGGATGGACGTCCGCCGGCAATACGTTCAAGGCACCCGTGTCTGCCAAATACGCGTCGATATACCGATTCGTCAACGTACCGACGTCTTCTCCGAGCTCATTGGCGGTCCGAATGATTTTATCGTCGACATCTGTAAAGTTGAGGACGTATTTGACGTCATAGCCTCGATACGCTAAATAACGACGAACTGTATCGAAGGCGATGGCCGGCCGGGCGTTACCGACGTGAATGTAATTGTAGACGGTCGGTCCACATACATACATCGACACTTTCCCAGGTACGATTGGTACAAACGGCTCTTTTTTATTCGTGAGGCTGTTGTAAAACTGAATCATGTGTATTCTCCTCCATCCGTTTCTCTAATGAAGCAAGTTTGTCTTCTAGCTGAGCGACGGCACGTTCCAGCCGCTCTTGGCACTCGCGGTCCGGGTCGGGGAAGCGGTGATCGAGATCATGCTGCTTAACCCGTTCGCCGTTCCGGATGACGACCCGGCCTGGAATCCCAACGACCGTCGAGTCGGATGGGACGTCTTTTAAAACGACAGAACTCGCCCCGATTTTGACGCAATCGCCAATCGTGATATTGCCGAGCACTTTCGCCCCGGCAGAGATGAGGACATCATTCCCGATCGTCGGGTGACGTTTCCCTTTCTCTTTTCCCGTTCCGCCGAGCGTCACGCCCTGATAAATCGTTACATTGTTACCGATAATCGCCGTCTCACCAATGACGATGCCAAACCCGTGATCGATAAAGAGACGTTCACCGATGACCGCACCGGGATGAATCTCAATTCCCGTCAACCAACGGCTCGTCTGCGCGATTAACTTCGCCATTAACTTGACTTTGCGCGTCCATAGACCGTGCGCGATTCGATGTGCCCACAGGGCGTGTAACCCTGGATAGGTCAAGACGACCTCTATTTTTGATCTTGCGGCCGGGTCGAGTTCGAGCACGTTTCGTATATCGTCGCTCACACTTTTCCAAAATCCCATAATTGTTCTCCTTTTCCATATCAAAAACAAAGACGCCCCTGTGCCAAGGCACAGAGACGCCGTAAGCGCGGTTCCACTCTGTTTGGGAAAGTTCCCCTCTCATGTCTCGTTAACGCCGAGTCGCGGTCCCGACTACGTATCGCCGGAACGGCTCCGAGGTGCACTTCGACGGGGGACGCTTCTAGAACTTCCAGCCTAGGTTCTAGTCTCTGTTAAGTGTCATACCGCTTACTTTCCTCATCGTTGCCTTTAAGCTAATAATGTTGTGAGACGTGCCAAGACACGCTCTTTGCCAATTAGTGAAATGGCGTTCGGAAGCTCTGGTCCGTGCGTCTGCCCGGTCGTCGCGACCCGGATCGGCATGAACAAGTTCTTTCCTTTTTGGCCAGTCGCCTTTTGTGTCGCTTTCGTCGCTGCTTTGACGGCTTCCGGTGTGAAGTCTTCGATTGCTTCAAGTTGAGCCTTGAATTCGGCGAGGACAGCCGGTACCGTTTCTCCAGCGAGGACCGCATTGGCCTCTTCGTCGTATTCGACCTCGTCTTTAAAGAACAGGTCCGTCAACGTCACGATTTCAGCACCGTGTGTCATTTGTTCTTTATAGAGGGCGATCAACGCTGTCGCCCAATCGGCTTGTTCTATCGACAAGGCGTTCGGTAAACGTCCTGCTTCTTGTAAGAATGGTAAACTGAGTGCCACCACTTCGTCAAGCGAAGCCTGTTTCATATAGACGCTGTTGATCCAAGCAAGCTTCTGTTGGTCAAAGACGGCCGGGCTCTTCGACAAACGACTCGCATCAAACATCTCGATGAGCGCTTCTTTCGTGAAGATCTCCTCTTCTCCGACCGGCGACCAACCGAGGAGCGAGATGAAGTTAAAGAGTGCCCCTGGAAGGTATCCGAGATCAGCGTATTGTTCGATAAACTGAATGATCGACTCATCACGCTTCGATAACTTCTTATGGTTCTCGTTATAAATCAATGTCATATGACCAAACGCCGGATAGTCCCAACCGAGCGCGTCATAGACCATCATCTGTTTCGGTGTGTTGGCGATATGATCATCCCCGCGCAACACGTGGCTGATTTTCATCAAGTGATCGTCGACGACGACAGCAAAGTTATATGTCGGGATCCCATCCTGTTTGACGATGACCCAATCGCCGAAGTCCTTCGATTCGAACGAGACGTCGCCTTTGACGACATCCGTCCACTTGTACGTGACCGCTTCTGGTACGCGAATCCGAATCGATGGTTTACGTCCCTCAGCTTCGAACGCCGCACGTTCTTCTTCGCTCAAGTTACGATGGGCTCCCGAATAACGAGGTGCTTCGCCACGTGCGATTTGGGCTTCGCGCTCCGCCTCAAGTTCTTCAGACGTCATATAGCACTTGTATGCGAGCCCCTTGTCCATCAACTCGTTCACGTATTGATTGTAAAGGTCGAGGCGTTCCATTTGGAAGTACGGGCCGAAGTCGCCGCCGCGGCCTGGGCCTTCATCCCAATCGATGCCGAGCCATTCCAAGTATTTCATTTGGCTCTCGACACCGTTCTCGACGTTCCGTTTCTGGTCCGTATCCTCGATTCGGAGAATCATCTTCCCGCCAGCATGGCGAGCATATAAATAGTTAAATAGCGCGGTCCGGGCGTTCCCGATATGAAGGTGACCCGTCGGACTCGGCGCATAGCGTACGCGCACTTCACTCATAATATTTCCACCTTTCTTCTCTTCTGCCCAAATAGTATACCACTTTTGTCAAGCGCGGTTGAGCAGGATGACCGCCTGAGCGGCAATTCCTTCTTCACGTCCTGTGAAGCCGAGCTTTTCGGTCGTCGTCGCTTTGACGTTCACTTGGCTGATATCCGCTTCAAGCAACTCGGCGATGACCGCTCGCATATCGTCGATGTACGTGCGAAGCTTCGGCCGCTCCGCCATCACTGTCGCATCGACGTTGCCGAGCACATAGCCTTCTGCTTTGACGAGTTGCCACACGTGTTGTAACAATACTTTCGAGTCTGCATCCTTAAACTCAGGGTCCGTGTCCGGGAAATGCTTGCCAATATCGCCCGCTGCAATCGCCCCGAGCGCCGCGTCGGCAATCGTATGCAACAAGACGTCAGCATCTGAGTGGCCAAGTAGACCGCGGTCATGCGGAATCTCGATTCCTCCTAAAATAAGCGGACGCCCTTCCGCGAACGCGTGTACATCAAATCCTTGTCCGATTCTCATCGATAATCCTCCTTCGTTAAAATCGCTTCTCCAAACAATAAATCTTCTGGGGTTGTCATTTTAATGTTGTGGTAATCCCCCGGGATAATCGTCACCCGTTGCCCGGTCCATTCGAATAGACTGGCATCATCCGTGCCGATAAAACGAGCAGCTTCTGCCCGCTCATGGGCGGCTTGAATGGCGCCTGCCGGAAACGCTTGGGGCGTCTGCGCCAACCATAGTGCCTCACGCGGCACCGTCTGCGTGATGTGTCCGTCCATCACTTGTTTCACCGTATCTTTGACCGGAACAGCGAGAATCGCCCCTGCCGTCTTGGCCGCTTCGGCGATGGCATGAAGTTGGTCAAGGCGCACAAATGGCCGTGCCCCGTCATGAATCAAGACGACATCTTCGGGATTGACGACTTGCAATCCGGCTCGAACGCTCTGTTGTCGTTCTTCCCCACCCGTCACGTATGTAATCGGAGTCTCTAAATGATGCAACTGTCGCTCGAACCACCCTTGTTCCTCAGGACGCACTGCGAGCACGATGCGCTCACACCATGCATCTTTCGAGAACGCTTCGACCGTCCATACGATAATCGGCTTCCCTTGTAACGTCAGCATCAATTTATTCTCATCGGCTCCCATCCGCTTCCCTTTCCCTGCGGCTGGGATGACCACGGTATAACGCACCATTCCATTCACCTCTGTTCGTGAAAAAAGAGAGCGCTAATGCGTCTCTTTTTCCATGCTTATTCAGGACGCGCAAAAATCATACGGCCAGCCGATGTTTGAAGAACGCTCGTCACGACAACAGGCAATGTCTTCGAAATCAACTTGCGCCCACCTTCAACGACGACCATCGTGCCGTCTTCGAGGTACGCGACGCCTTGATTTTGTTCTTTACCTTCTTTAATGACCGTCACGACCATCTCTTCCCCCGGGATGACAATCTGTTTGACTGAATTTGCCAAATCATTAATGTTCAGCACAGGGACATTTCGAACTTCGCACACTTTATTCAAGTTGTAGTCGTTCGTGACGACAATCCCTTTTTTCAATTCGGCCAACTTGATCAATTTAATGTCCACTTCGGCGACGTCTTCAAAGTCCCCATCATAGATTTCTACTTCGATGCGGTCGTTGTCTTGTAACTCCTTCAAAATATCAAGACCGCGACGACCACGGTTCCGCTTCAACGTATCCGACGAATCGGCGATATATTGAAGCTCGCCGATGACGAATTGTGGCACGATGAGCGTGCCTTCGATGAAACCGGTCTTCGAAATGTCGGCGATCCGACCGTCGATAATGACGCTCGTATCCAAAATTTTATCGTTCGAGCGGCGCAACGGTTCTGCTTCCGGCTTCTCGCGTTCACTCTTGACGAACAGTTTAATCCATTCGTTCCGCTTCCGATAGCCGACAGCGAAACCGAAGTACCCGAACAAGGCGGTCACGAAAATCGGTACAATTTTGCTGAGTAAGAAGATATTTGTTACTTCTAATGAGACACTGATCAAAAAGGCAATCAACAAACCAATAATCAATCCGATCGACCCGAACAAAATATCACCGACCGGTAAACGGACGAGCCGTTCTTCAACAAAACGGATAAATTTAACGACCCCATCGGTCAAGAATAAACTAAGAATGAAGAAGATAAGTCCACCAATCAAACTAGCCACATAAGGAATCGTCAACCAAGCCGGTACATTCACTCCGAGGTCACCTAACAGCAACATCGCTTCGATAATTCCAAACCAACCGACGACGAGTCCGATCAATATAAATCCGATTCGTACAGCAATCTTCACTCATTCCACCTCCTTCATTATGAATTAAAATTTCAAGAAATTAACACTTTCATTGTAACACGGTTCTTTTGAAAGCGTTCGTTACAAAGCGTTAAAAACTGCCGGAAGCGCCCCGTCAGAACGGGATAGCGAGTTGGAGCGCTTCATCGACAGTACTGACACCGACGACATCGATACCAGGCGGGGCTGTCCAGCCCCCGAGGTTGTTTTTCGGAATGATGGCCCGGGTGAAACCAAGCTTGGCCGCTTCAGCGACACGTTGCTCAATCCGTGACACCCGCCGTACCTCACCGGTCAATCCGACTTCGCCGATACATACATCCGTCGGACGGGTCGGACGGTCCCGGAAGCTTGATGCGATCGAAATACAAATGGCCAAGTCGATGGCCGGTTCGTCCAATTTAACGCCCCCGGCCGCCTTCAAATAAGCGTCTTGCGTTTGGAGCAAGAGACCCGAACGCTTCTCGAGCACAGCCATGAGAAGGGCGACCCGGTTCTGGTCAATCCCTGTTGCCATCCGACGTGGATTTCCGAATGAGGTCGGGGAAATTAATGCCTGCAGCTCGACGAGCACCGTCCGCGTCCCTTCCATCGACGCGACGACAGTTGAGCCCGAGACACCGGCAGTCCGTTCTTCTAGGAAAATTTCAGACGGATTGAGCACTTCTTCGAGACCGCCTTCCTTCATTTCAAAGATACCGATCTCGTTCGTCGATCCGAACCGATTTTTGACGGCCCGTAAAATACGGAACGTGTGGTGACGTTCGCCTTCAAAGTAAAGGACGGCATCGACCATATGCTCGAGCAGACGAGGTCCCGCAATCGAACCTTGTTTCGTCACGTGACCGACGATAAAGACGGCAATTCCACGGGTCTTGGCGATTTTCATGAGCGCTGCCGTACATTCCCGAACTTGGGCGACACTACCTGGCGCCGACTGGATCTCATCCATATAGACGGTTTGAATCGAGTCGATAATGACGAACCCTGGTTCCTCTTCATCGATGACCCGTTCAATCATCAACATATCCGTCTCCGCGAGGACATATAAGTCCTCGGTCGGGAGGCCAAGCCGCTCGGCGCGAAGTTTCGTCTGTTTGAGCGATTCTTCCCCGGAAATATAGAGCACTTTCCGTCCACTGTGCGCCAAATGGGCGCTCACTTGAAGCAAAATCGTCGACTTTCCGATTCCCGGATCGCCACCGACGAGGACGAGTGAGCCTGGAACGATTCCGCCCCCGAGCACACGGTCAAACTCTTGACTGTTCGTATGGACCCGCGTCTCTTCTTGTGACACAACGTCCGACAGACGCTCCGGCTTCAGCTGTCTCGAGGAGCTATGAACGAAGGCGGCCCCCCGCTTTGCCTTTTTCTCTTCGACAAACTCTTCAACGAGTGTGTTCCATTCATTACATCCTGGGCAACGCCCCATCCATTTTGCGGATTCGTACCCGCATGACTGACATACGTATTTCGTTTTAATTTTTGCCATGATGTTCCTTTCCGTCTAAAAAAGCCCCCTCACATGAGAGAGGGAGCCTTGTAGTTACTGAACGACACCTTCATTACGGACGACGAATTCGCCGTCTTGTACATCGAGCGCCACTTTGCTGCCTTTTGTGATGCTGCCGCTGAGCATCGCCTCTGAGAGTCGGTCCTCAACCTCACGCTGGAGCGCACGGCGGAGTGGACGAGCCCCGTATTCCGGGTCGTACCCGACTTCAGCGATTTTCTCGAGCGCTGATTCGGTGAGACTGAAATCAATGCCTTGTTCTCCGAGACGTTTCGTAAGTGTCTTGGCCATAAGTTTGACAATTTCTTGGATGTGCTCTTTTTGGAGCGAGTGGAAGACGGTGATCTCGTCAATCCGGTTCAAGAACTCGGGACGGAACGCTTTTTTCAACTCTTCCGTGACTTTGTCTTTCATTTCGGTATATTCACGTTTCACATCATCTTCAACCGTGAACCCGACATATTTGTTGCGTTTGAGGGCTGCCGCACCGACGTTTGACGTCATGATGATGACCGTGTTCCGGAAGTCGACCGTACGCCCTTTCGAGTCAGTCAAGCGACCGTCATCGAGCACTTGAAGCAAGATGTTGAACACTTCAGGGTGGGCCTTCTCAATCTCATCAAGCAAGATGACCGAATATGGCTTGCGACGAACCTTCTCAGTCAATTGACCACCTTCTTCATAGCCGACGTAACCTGGAGGCGATCCGACGAGACGGCTCGTCGCGTGTTTCTCCATATACTCAGACATGTCGATTCGGATGATGGCGTCTTCGTCACCGAACAACGCTTCAGCCACGGCACGAGCCAACTCGGTTTTCCCGACACCAGTTGGTCCGAGGAATACGAACGAACCGATCGGACGTTTCGGATCTTTCAATCCGGCACGAGCCCGGCGAATCGCCCGCGAAATCGATTTGACGGCCTCATCTTGACCGATGACCCGCCCGTGGAGAATCGATTCGAGTTTGAGGAGACGATCTGTCTCTTCTTCGGCAATCTTCGTCACCGGGACACCTGTCCAGTTGGCGACGACTTGCGCGATATCTTCTTTCGTTACTTCGAGTTTTTCATTCCCTTGCTTATTCTGCCATTCCGACTTGAGCTGTTCGAGCTCATCCCGAAGTTTCTGCTCGGTATCACGTAACGAGGCAGCCTTCTCGAACTCTTGACTCTGTACAGCCGAATCTTTCTCTTTGCGAATCGACTCAAGACGAGCCTCGAGTTCTTTCAAATTCGGCGGTGCCGTGAACGAACGAAGTCTTACTTTCGAAGCAGCCTCATCGACGAGGTCGATCGCTTTATCCGGAAGGAAACGGTCCGAGATGTAGCGGTCCGAGAGAACGACGGCTTCATGAATCGCTTCATCTGTGATCGTGACGCGATGGTGCGCCTCGTAACGGTCACGTAACCCGAAGAGGATTTGTTCTGCCTCATCCGTTGTCGGTTCATTGACTTGGATCGGTTGGAACCGGCGTTCGAGTGCCGCATCTTTCTCGATATACTTCCGGTACTCATCAAGTGTCGTCGCTCCGATACATTGGAGTTCACCACGTGCGAGTGACGGTTTCAAAATGTTCGACGCGTCGATTGCGCCTTCAGCGCCGCCAGCTCCAATCAATGTGTGCAATTCGTCGATGAAAAGAATGACGTTCCCAGCTTGGCGAATCTCATCCATTACCTTTTTCAATCGGTCCTCAAATTCACCGCGGTATTTCGTTCCAGCGACGAGTGTTCCCATATCAAGTACCATGACACGTTTATTACGAAGAGTTTCTGGAACTTCGTTATTAATGATCTGTTGAGCGAGACCTTCGACGACTGCCGTTTTCCCGACCCCTGGTTCCCCAATGAGGACCGGGTTATTTTTTGTCCGGCGAGACAACACTTCGATGACGCGTTGAATCTCGCCAGCGCGGCCGATGACTGGGTCAAGACGCGACTCACGCGCCTGTTGGGTCAAGTCACGGGCCAAGCCGTCTAGCGTTGGTGTCGCGGCACTCGTTCCAGGTTGTGACGCATTAGAAGATGACTCCGTGTTTCCTAAGAGTTGAAGTACTTGCTGACGTGCCTTCGTCAAACTGACACCAAGGTTATTCAAGACACGAGCCGCCACACCTTCACCTTCACGAATCACGCCGAGTAAAATGTGCTCGGTGCCAACGTAAGAATGTCCAAGTTTTCGAGCCTCGTCCATCGAGAGTTCGATTACTTTTTTTGCACGCGGTGTATAGTGAATCGTTGAGCCGTTTTCTGATCCACGGCCAATGAGTGCCTCTACTTCTTGTTGAATCTTTTCAGACGTGAGTCCGAGGGCGAACAGTGCTTTAGCAGCAATCCCTTCCCCTTCCCGGACGAGTCCGAGTAAAATATGTTCTGTACCAATATTATGATGGCCAAGTCGTACCGCTTCCTCTTGTGCTAAAGCTAATACGCGCTGAGCTCGTTCTGTAAATCGACCAAACATCATTGACAAAACCTCCTTAAAGTTGGATCAAACTAAGCCATGATCTAACGTTCGACGAACGAGAGTCGCTCGTTCGCGATTTCGTTCTTTCGTAGATAATGTTTTCCCGAAATGTTTTTGTAGGAAACCTGATTGAAGCTTTACAATTAATTCGTGAAACTGAGGTGGACTCCAGTCGGACAAAATACCAAGGTCACTCGCCAAATGCAAATCCGACAGACGTTCAATCGCTTCTGTCGATGATAACAGTTTCGCATAACGTAAAATTCCGTATGAGCGATAAAACTGGTCCTCTAACTCGTCTTGGTTACGGGCCAGTAGCTCTTCCCGTGCTTGTCGTTCCGCCTGAATGACTTGCTCCGTAACTTCCATAAAATCTGTCAACAACTGTGATTCATGACTGCCGAGTGTGCGTTGATTCGATAATTGAAACAATCGTCCCGCCGCGTCGCTACCTTCTCCATACCGTCCCCGAATCGTATATCCGAGCTTGCGAAGCTCTTTCAATATAGGAGTAATTCGCCCTGTCAACGTTAGCCCTGGAAGATGGAGCATCACTGACGCTCGAAGTCCTGTACCGATATTACTTGGACAAGTCGTTAAATATCCGAGCTGTTCGTCATATGCGTATGGGAGAGATTCGCCACAGAGAACATCGACTCGTTTCGCGAGTTCAAACGCTTCTTCCACTTGATAACCCGGGAGTAACGTTTGAATTCGTAAGTGATCTTCCTCATTAATAAGCACACTGATCGTTTCATCTTCACTTAACAAGACGGCACTTTCTTCTTTTCCAGCAATCGTTGGGCTAATCAAATGTTTTTCAACGAGTGCTTGTCGTGTCACTACATCGTAAGTGCCCATGTGCAAATATTCGAAGCCTTGCAATCCGCCAAGTGACGTTTCAACACGTTGACAAAGCTGATGTTGACTTTCTTTAGATAAAACCGGAGAAAAGACTGTATCTTTTAAGTTACGCGCTAGACGGATACGAGTAGAGATGACTAAGTCATCAAGTTTCGCTCGCTCTTTCATCTTCGGACCGAGTGGATGCTTGAGAAATGGTTCCATCATGCCTCACCTTGTCCTTTCAGCTGAATTATTTCTTTTTTAATTCGCGCTGCACGTTCATAATCTTCTTGTTCGACGGCTCGTTGTAACTCCCCTGCTAACTTTTGGAGTCGCTCTTCGATTCGCTCGTCGGGTGTGCGCAAGGCATCAGGCATCGAACCGACGTGAACATCATGGCCTTGCTGGTACTGCCGAGTGATTTTAATCATTTCATCACGAAATACCGTATAACAAGTAGCGCATCCAGCTTTTCGTAAATGAGCCAGCTCGTTTTGTGTCAGTTGACACGTGGGACAGCGTTTCACGACCGGTACATAACCTGACATGATTTCTACTGTACAATTACGACATAGTTTACGCGTTACAGGAATTCCATTCTCCACTACTTGAATTTCATTGACGGCAGGTCGCCGTTTGCATCGTTCACATAGCATAGATGTATGCCTCCGTCAGTCAATGGTAACTAAGTAATTTCATTAATGCGAGTAACTGTTGTCTTCGAATCAAGTGTCGATCTTCAGCGTTCAAGCCGAGCGCTTCATCTGACAACAAGTGGTACAGCAAACGAACTTCTCGTTCACTTAACATTCCTTCTTCAAACAAGCGAATCAATATATTCTCGACAAGTTGTTCAGAAAGACGAGGATGATCGTGTAAAATATCCATCAAACTAGCCAACACGTCTTGTTTTTCATGCAAAATCACACGACGAATGCGAATATATCCTCCGCCTCCACGCTTACTTTCGACCAAATATCCCTTTTCGACCGTAAAACGCGTGTTGATGACGTAGTTGATTTGAGACGGAACACACTCGAAACGCTTAGCGATATCTTGCCGTTTAATTTCAATCGCTTCGGCCTGGCTCTCCTTCAGCACTTGTTTTAAATACTGTTCGATTACATCCGATATGTTTCTCATCTCCACCACCCTCTGACCATCTTTGACTTTTGACTATATTCTATCATTGATTCAAAAAAAGGCAAACGAAAAGCGATGTCGCAGTTGCGACATCGCTAGATATACAAAAAAAGAACGACCAAGCGGATGCTTGATCGTCCTTCGCGTTGGCCTGGCAACGTCCTATCCTCACAGGGGGAGACCCCCAACTACTTTCGGCGCTGAAGCGCTTAACTTCCGTGTTCGGCATGGGAACGGGTGTGACCACTTCGCCATCGCCACCAGACAAGAGAGATCGTTCTCTCAAAACTGAAGACTCATCAATTCATACAAACCTTAGACTAGATCAAAGCCTCGACCGATTAGTATCATTCAGCTCCACACGTCGCCGTGCTTCCACCCATGACCTATCTACCTCATCGTCTCTGAGGGGTCTTTCTTGATTGCTCAAAGGGAAATCTCATCTCGGAGGGGGCTTCATGCTTAGATGCTTTCAGCACTTATCCCGTCCGCACGTAGCTACCCAGCGATGCTCCTGGCGGAACAACTGGTACACCAGCGGTGCGTCCATCCCGGTCCTCTCGTACTAAGGACAGCTCTCCTCAAATTTCCTGCGCCCACGACGGATAGGGACCGAACTGTCTCACGACGTTCTGAACCCAGCTCGCGTACCGCTTTAATGGGCGAACAGCCCAACCCTTGGGACCTACTCCAGCCCCAGGATGCGATGAGCCGACATCGAGGTGCCAAACCTCCCCGTCGATGTGGACTCTTGGGGGAGATCAGCCTGTTATCCCCAGGGTAGCTTTTATCCGTTGAGCGATGGCCCTTCCATGCGGAACCACCGGATCACTAAGCCCGACTTTCGTCCCTGCTCGACTTGTAGGTCTCGCAGTCAAGCTCCCTTCTGCCTTTGCACTCTTCGAATGATTTCCAACCATTCTGAGGGAACCTTTGGGCGCCTCCGTTACTGTTTAGGAGGCGACCGCCCCAGTCAAACTACCCACCTGACACGGTCCTCCAGCCGGATCACGGCTGCGAGTTAGAGACTCTATACGCAAAGGGTGGTATCCCAAGGGTGTCTCCACCGAAGCTGGCGCTCCGGCTTCACAAACTCCCACCTATCCTGTACATCGCGTACAAAGCCTCAATATCAGGCTGTAGTAAAGCTCCATGGGGTCTTTCCGTCCTGTCGCGGGTAACCTGCATCTTCACAGGTACTATGATTTCACCGGGTCTCTCGTTGAGACAGTGCCCAAATCGTTACGCCTTTCGTGCGGGTCGGAACTTACCCGACAAGGAATTTCGCTACCTTAGGACCGTTATAGTTACGGCCGCCGTTTACTGGGGCTTCGGTTCAGTGCTTCTCTTGCGATGACACATCCCCTTAACCTTCCAGCACCGGGCAGGCGTCAGCCCCTATACTTCATCTTGCGATTTAGCAGAGACCTGTGTTTTTGCTAAACAGTCGTTTGGGCCTATTCACTGCGGCTTATGTTGCCATAAGCGTCCCTTCTCCCGAAGTTACGGGACCATTTTGCCGAGTTCCTTAACGAGAGTTATCCCGCGCGTCTTAGAATTCTCATCTCGCCTACCTGTGTCGGTTTACGGTACTGGCGCCGACCTCCTTACTAGAGGCTTTTCTTGGCAGCGTGAAATCCGGTACTTCGCCCTACGGGCTCCACGTCACAGCTCAGCCTTGTGTGTCGGGCGGATTTGCCAACCCGACGGCCTCGCTGCTTGTCCGTGCACTTCCAGTCGCACGGTTACCTTATCCTTCTGCGTCCCCCCATCGTTCAAACGGTGGTACGGCGGTACAGGAATATCAACCTGTTGTCCATCGCCTACGCCTTTCGGCCTCGGCTTAGGTCCAGACTAACCCTGAGCGGACGAGCCTTCCTCAGGAAACCTTGGGCTTTCGACGGAGGGGATTCTCACCCCTCTTTTCGCTACTCACACCGGCATTCTCACTTCCAAGCGCTCCACGGCTCCTCACGATACCGCTTCACTGCTGCTTGGAACGCTCCCCTACCATCCCTTACGGGATCCATAGCTTCGGTGGTATGTTTAGCCCCGTTACATTTTCGGCGCGGCGTCACTCGACTAGTGAGCTATTACGCACTCTTTGAATGATGGCTGCTTCTAAGCCAACATCCTAGTTGTCTGTGCAACGCCACATCCTTTTCCACTTAACATACACTTGGGGACCTTAGCTGATGGTCTGGGCTGTTTCCCTTTCGACTACGGATCTTATCACTCGCAGTCTGACTCCCGAGTACAAGTTGCCGGCATTCGGAGTTTGACTGAATTCGGTAACCCTGTGGGGGCCCCTAGTCCAATCAGTGCTCTACCTCCGGAACTCTTCACCTCGAGGCTAGCCCTAAAGCTATTTCGGGGAGAACCAGCTATCTCCAGGTTCGATTGGCATTTCACCGCTACCCACACCTCATCCCCGCACTTTTCAACGTGCGTGGGTTCGGACCTCCAGTCAGTGTTACCT
>NZ_CP040676.1:0-7500 GCF_005960665.1 Exiguobacterium mexicanum | reverse complement strand
TTTTCTCTCGTTCAAGTCCAGTTAACCGCTGAAGACGCATGTCGAGAATCGCTTGTGTCTGTTCAGTCGACAATCCAAAACGAGCGATCAACTTCTCGCGAGCCTCGTCACCGGTCCGTGTACTACGGATGATGGCGATGACTTCGTCCAAATGATCCAGTGCCACGCGCAATCCTTCAAGGATGTGCGCACGTGCCTCAGCCTTGTCGAGGTCGAATTGTGTCCGACGACGAACGACTTCTTTTTGGTGCTCGATATAGTAATAAATCGCCTGCTTCAAGTTGAGTGTCTTCGGTCGACCGCCGACGAGGGCGAGCATGTTGACCCCAAACGTCGTTTGCATCGGCGTTTGTTTATACAAGTTGTTCAAAATGACGCTGGCATTCGCATCCCGGCGTACTTCGATGACGACACGCATCCCGTTACGGTCTGATTCGTCACGAAGGTCGGTGATGCCTTCGATTTTCTTGTCGCGTACCAAATCGGCAATCTTTTCGACGAGGCGCGCTTTGTTCACTTGATACGGGATTTCATGAACGAGAATGCGCTCACGGCCATTTTTCAACACTTCGATCTCAGCTTTGGCACGCATCGTGATCGATCCACGACCCGTCTCATAGGCGCGGCGAATTCCGCTACGTCCTAAAATTTCACCAGCTGTCGGGAAATCAGGACCAGGAATATGCTGCATCAACTCAGAAATCGTGATATCCGGATTATGCGTCAATGCAAGCACCCCATCAATCACTTCGTTCAAGTTATGCGGCGGTACGTTCGTGGCCATCCCGACTGCAATCCCGCTCGTTCCATTAACCAAGAAGTTCGGGAACCGGGCAGGCATGACGACCGGTTCTTTTTCTTCCCCGTCAAAGTTCGGTTGGTAATCGATTGTATTCTTCCCGATATCGCGGACGAGTTCCATCGCAATTTTCGACATCCGCGCTTCTGTGTAACGCATCGCTGCCGCCGAGTCACCGTCGACAGAACCAAAGTTTCCGTGGCCATCTACGAGTTCGTAACGGTAACTAAAGTCTTGCGCCATCCGAACCATCGTCTCGTAAACGGCAGAGTCACCGTGTGGGTGATACTTACCGATAACGTCACCGACAACACGCGCCGATTTCTTATGGGGCTTGTCAGCACGAATTCCAAGTTCGTTCATCGCATAAAGAATGCGGCGGTGAACCGGCTTCAAACCGTCTCGTACATCTGGGAGGGCACGTGACACGATTACGCTCATCGCATAGTCCATGAACGAGGTGCGCATCTCTTGGCTAATATTTATATCCTTGATATTTTCTTGTTCTGCCATTCGTTATTGCCTACCCTTCTTTTTAAATATCGAGGTTTTTCACGTAATGCGCATGTGATTGGATGAAGTCACGTCGCGGCTCGACATTGTCACCCATGAGTGTTTCAAAGATCTCATCCGCCTCAATGGCGTCTTGAAGGTCGACACGAAGCATCGAGCGTGTCTCTGGATTCATCGTCGTGCTCCACAGCTGTTCAGGGTCCATCTCACCGAGACCTTTGTAACGCTGTACACTGTAACGAGCATTTTCTGGAAGCTGTTTAATCGCTTCTTGCAGTTCCCGTTCATTTTGGACGTAGGTGACGTCTTTTCCGTGCTTCAAGCCGTAAAGTGGCGGTTGCGCGATATACACATAGCCGCTTTCAACGAGGGGACGCATGTAACGGTAGAAGAACGTCAAGAGCAGTGTCCGAATGTGGGCTCCATCGACGTCGGCATCGGTCATGATAATCAATTTATGGTACCGCGCCTTCGCGAGATCGAACTCTTCCGCGATCCCAGTCCCGAGCGCCGTAATAATTGTACGAACTTCTTGGTTGGCTAAAATCTTATCGAGTCTCGCTTTTTCGACGTTGATGATTTTACCTCGAATCGGCAAGATCGCTTGGAAGTGACGATCGCGACCTGATTTTGCAGAGCCACCGGCCGAGTCACCCTCAACGATGTACAATTCAGACTTCGATGCATCTTTCGATGAACAGTCTGCTAGTTTCCCAGGCAATGAACTGACTTCGAGGATTCCTTTTCGGCGAGTCATTTCACGAGCACGTTTCGCTGCAAGACGAGCACGTGCCGCCATTAAACCTTTGTCGACAATCAATCGCCCGACAGACGGGTTCTCAAGCAAGAACTGCTCAAACGTGTCTGTGAAGAGCGAGTCTGTCGCTGTACGAGCGTCAGCGTTGCCGAGCTTTGTCTTCGTTTGACCCTCGAACTGTGGCGATGGGTGTTTGACCGAGACAATCGCCGTCAATCCTTCACGTACGTCATCCCCTGACAAGCTACCATCGGCTTCTTTCATGAGACCGAAGCGTTTTGCATAGTCGTTGATCGAACGAGTCAGTGCCGTTTTGAACCCTGTCTCGTGCGTTCCGCCCTCGTGGGTCGGAATGTTGTTCGTGAATGAATAGATGTTGCTCGCAAATCCTTCGTTGTACTGAAGCGCGATCTCAACTTCAATCCCATCCTTCGTGCCATGTACATAGACAGGCTCATCGTGGATTGAGGCTTTTGAGCGGTTCAAGTGTTCAACGTATGACTTGATTCCGCCCTCGTAATGATAGTTGCGTTCAATCGTCTCATCACTGCGCTCGTCTTTTGCGACGATGCGAAGCCCTTTGTTCAGGAAGGCAAGTTCGCGCAGACGTGTGGCGAGTAAATCAAAGTCGTATTCGAGCGTCTCCTCAAAGATATCGCCGTCCGGGAAGAAACGGACAGTCGTACCCGTCGTATCAGTCGTACCAACAATTTCGAGTTCTCCTTGTGGAACACCGCGTTTGAATGATTGGTAGTAGACGTTGCCGTTACGGCGAACGAACACTTCAAGTTTCGTCGACAAGGCGTTAACGACCGAGGCCCCGACGCCGTGCAAACCGCCTGAGACTTTATATCCGCCACCACCGAATTTACCTCCGGCGTGAAGGACCGTGAAAATGACTTCAACGGCTGGACGTCCCGTTTTCTTTTGAACATCGACCGGGATGCCTCGCCCGTTGTCTTCAACGACGACTGAGTTACCCGGCTCGACCGTGACCGTAATCGTGTCACAGTGTCCCGCGAGTGCTTCGTCAATCGAGTTATCGACGATTTCCCATACTAAGTGATGGAGTCCTCGTGAGCTCGTCGAACCGATATACATCCCCGGGCGTTTGCGAACAGCTTCTAACCCTTCAAGTACTTGAATCTGATCGGCACCATAATCTTGCATTTGTTTTTCGTTTTCGTTACTCATCGGTTTCATTCACCTACTATACATGAATTGGTGTTCATATGGATTGGTCTTACTTCATACAGATTCT
Organism: Exiguobacterium mexicanum; assembly: GCF_005960665.1. GTDB lineage: Bacteria > Bacillota > Bacilli > Exiguobacteriales > Exiguobacteriaceae > Exiguobacterium > Exiguobacterium mexicanum_A. The sequence continues at coordinate 4,170 of NZ_CP040676.1, read as the reverse complement.
GTTTCAACTTCGCCCTGTTTCACGTGAAACACCTTTGCTTGTTGAATCGTTTCGTGAGCGATCCCATCAATATTGGTTGTCGTGATAATCGTTTGGACTTTTTGGCCCATCGTATCGAGCAGATGGGTTTGGCGATGGTCGTCTAATTCAGATAACACGTCATCTAACAAGAGCAGCGGATATTCCCCGACCTCTTCGTGAATCAGTTCAATCTCCGCTAGCTTTAAAGACAAAGCCGCTGTGCGCTGCTGACCTTGCGAACCGAACGTTTGGACATTGCGATTGTTGACGTACAACTCAAAATCATCTCGATGCGGACCAAATAACGTCACACCTCGTCTTCGTTCGTTCTCTCTTATTTTATCAAACTTTCGACGATACGTTTCAAACATCGCATCTTTTGGGTAACGTTCTTTTTGGAATGTATCCGATACGTACTGAATCGTCAGTGTCTCCAAGTTTCGCGTGATGCCGGCGTGAATCGGCCCGGCCCATTTTTCGAGTTGATCGATGAAATGATGGCGCCGTGAAACGATTTTCACCGCAAGTTCAATCATTTGATCGGTGAGTACCTCGAGCAGTGTCTCATCCCCGCCTTTGACTGAGAGCTGTTTCAACAGGGCGTTTCGTTGCTTTAGCGTCTTCAAGTACTGGTTTAATTCATGTAGATAAACAGGACTCACTTGCCCGATCTCCATATCTAAAAACCGACGTCGTCCTTGCGGGCTCCCTTTGACGATGGCGAGGTCTTCTGGTGCGAACAGTACGACGTTGAAGGCCCCGACGTAGTCGCTGAGACGACGTTGTTCGAGATGGTTCAATTTCGCTTTTTTCCCTTTCGGTGAAAACGTGAGCGATTGGACCGTCTCACCGGTCCGTTTATGAATCCGCCCTTCGACCATCGCAGCATCCGCTTCCCAGCCGATCAGTTCACGGTCTTGCGTCGTCCGATGTGACTTCGCGAGCGCAAGTACGTAAATCGATTCGAGTAGATTCGTTTTCCCTTGGGCATTTTCCCCGATGAGAACGTTCGTCTGTTCTGAAAAATCTAGCTCGAGGGTTTCGTAGTTGCGGTAGTTTTGCAATCGGATCGACTTTAAGTGCACGTTAGTTCCCCTCGATTTGGAAGTCTCCGAAGCCTTCGACTTCGATCGTATCCCCATCCCGTAGTTTCCGTCCGCGACGTTGATCGACCTCGCCGTTCACTTTGATCTGAACGTCCTCTAAAAAGAACTTCGCTTGGCCTCCGCTTGAAATAATATCAGCCAACTTCAAAAATTGTCCGAGTGTTACATACTCGGTTGTAATCGACACTTTTTGCATGTCGTCACTTCCTTTCTTTCATACTTAGTACAAAAAATCGCCATACTTATTAGTTTATCGAAAAACGTCGAATAAGGCAAAAACGGGGATGATAAGGTGAAACACCTCATCATCCCCGAATCCGCTCCGTCAGATTTAAGACGTACGGACTGGCAAAATCAACTGAAGGACGCTATCCTGTTCGACCGGACGCAAGATGAACGGTCGCATCGAACCCGTAAACTGGATTTCGATTTCTGAAGCATCAAGCGCACGGAGTGCATCCATCACAAATTTAGAGTTAAATGAAATTTTTAACTCTTCTCCTTCAAGCGACAGGATGCTGACGCGTTCTGACACTTTCCCGACTTCTGGAGAGTGGGACGAAACTTCAACCGTCGTCGCTTCTTCCGCGACAAATTTAATGACGTTGTTGCGATCGGCCCGGGCGAGCAGCGAGGCTCGGTCAATTGCCTGCAAGAAATCTTTAGCGTTCAAACGGACCGCTGTCCGGTATTCTTCCGGAATCAAACGTGATGTGTCCGGGTACGCCCCGTCTAAGAGACGTGAGAAGAACGAGATGTTTTTCATTCGGAATAAAATTTGTTGATCCGTCAAAACAATCTCGACTGGCAATTCTTCGCGGTCGAGCAATTTAGCGAGCTCGTTCAATGAGCGGCCCGGTACGACAACGTTTTGGAACGTCAAATCGTTGTCGGTCTCGAACCGTGCCCGACGGAGGGCTAAACGGTGGCTATCCGTGGCGACACAAGTCAAAAATCCTTTTTCAGCTGAGAAGTTAACCCCTGTAAGAACGGGACGTGTCTCTTGAGCTGATACAGCGAAGCTCGTCTGGCGGATGATTGTCTTCAACAAATCAGCCGGCAAGTAAAAACGACGCTCGCTTGAAAGCTCAGGAAGACGTGGGTATTCATCTGGGTCGAGTCCGTTCAAGTGGAATTCGGCTTGTCCTGACTCAATCCGCGTCATAAAGTTTGGAGACACTTCAAGTGTCACTTCATTCGTCGGCAACTTTTTAACAATTTCGCCAAGGAAGCGTGCATTGAGCACGACGCTGCCTGCTCGTTGGATTTGAATGAGTTCGATTCCGCCTTCTTCAATCGGGATTAAGCGTTCGATTGAAATCTCGGTATCACTTCCTGTGAGTGTCAACCCATCGGCATGAGCCTCAAGCTTTAAACCTGTGAGGATTGGAATCGTCGTTCTAGAAGCAACGGCCTTCGATACGTCTTGTACGGCTTGCATGAATACATCTCGCTGAATCGTTAAGTGCATGTGGATAATTCCTCCTAAGTGAACTGAGTCATATAGTTTAATAATAATAGTATTATTTAAATCATAATAGTAATAAGGGCTGTGGATACTGGGGATAAGTCACTTGAACCACTCGTACTAAGCCATTCTGCCTGTGAATAACATGTGGATAACTATGTGGGTTTATCCACAGGATATCCACAGCGAAACACAAGACGTTAGGACAAAGCCTTCTTTAGTGTCTGAATCGTCTCTTGCATCTCTGGATCATGCTTGAGTAACGTACTAATTTTCTCATGAGCGTGGATAACTGTCGTGTGATCACGTCCGCCGAACTCTTCTCCTATCTTAGGAAGCGAGCTTTCCGTCATCTCACGGGACAAGTACATCGCGATTTGACGAGGGAATGCTAGCGTCTTCGTCCGTTTCTTCGCTTTCAGCTCGTCTACTTCAATATTAAAGTGACGACCGACAATCTCTTGAATGTCACGAATGACGATCTTCTTCGCTTCTTGGACCGGCATGATATTGTGCAACGCTTCGGCAGCGACATCCGGATCAATCGGACGACCGACGAGTTTGGCGTAGGCGACGACGCGCGTCAACGCCCCTTCGAGCTCACGAATGTTCGTGTCGATTTGATTGGCGATGTACAGCATGACGTCGTTCGCGATATCAAGCCCTTCTGCTGTCGCTTTCTTACGTAAGATGGCAATCCGCGTTTCGAGGTCAGGCGGTGTGATATCTGTGATAAGACCCCATTCGAACCGTGAACGAAGACGATCTTCGAGCGTCGGGATCTCTTTAGGCGGTCGGTCGCTAGAAATCACAATCTGTTTTTGGTCGTTATGAAGCGCATTGAACGTATGGAAGAACTCTTCCTGCGTCTGCTCTTTACCGGCCAAGAACTGAATGTCATCAATCAAGAGGACATCGATGTTCCGATAACGGTTACGGAACTCTTCGGTCTTATTGTCACGAATCGAGTTGATGAACTCATTTGTGAACTTTTCAGATGATACGTAAGCAATTCGTGCGCCAGGCTTTTGCCCTTTCACGTAATGCCCAATCGCATGCATCAAATGTGTCTTGCCGAGTCCGACTCCCCCATAAATGAAGAGCGGGTTATAGGCGCGGGCCGGAGCTTCTGCCACGGCGAGCGAGGCGGCATGGGCAAACCGGTTTCCGGAGCCGATGACAAATGTCTCGAAAATGTATTTGTCATTCAGTTGTCCGAGGTTCCCTTCCTCTTTTGGCAGTACTGGAAGCGGCTGTTCTTTCATTTCTGTGGCAGCAATCGTTTCTTTCGATCCATCCGCAGGTGCATACTTGTGTGCTTGCGACTCCTCGATAAAATGAATCTCAAGCTTGTTGTTTGTCACTTCTTCAATCGTATCTTGTAACAATGACAAGTACTGACGTTCAAGCCAAGTCACAATGAAACTGGCTGGCGCGGATACGACGAGCGTTGTCCCCATCAACGAAATTCCTTCTGTTGATTTCAACCACATATCAAAGCTGGCTTTTGGCGTTCGTTCCTCTTCTTCAATCAGAGATAAAACATTTCTCCAAATCTCGCGAGCATTCTTCAAT
>NZ_CP040675.1 GCF_005960665.1 Exiguobacterium mexicanum | reverse complement strand
TATATTCACTCCTATATTTCTACTTTGTCACTTAATTAATAATATTGGCTATTATTTAAATTTAACCTTTAAATTTTCTACCGTTATCAGTAAAAGTATGCGCCGGCGCATACTTTTACGGTGTTTGAAATAAATTAACGAATTACAAAAGTATGGCTTTATATAAATATGATATATTTGGTGAAGAAGAGGTGATTAACATGGAGATCCACTCATCCTCCAATAACCGCTCCCAGCAACTCATTATTTCTCAAGCGGTTAATACGATAAAGCAGCATGGTATGGAGGAAATCCTCCATAGTGTATCCATTTTTGATATCAATGAATTCGTCGCATCGCTCTATCAAGAGCACTATGCGCTTGAGAACATTGAGAGTGCTTACAAGAAGATTCGTTATTACTCCTTCATGAAGTTGAAACGTCGGTGGGTGAAAACCGCCGTCCGTAACTATCAGGAGACGCGTGGTTATAGTAAAGAGCTTCGGGCCAAACATGACATGATCTCAGCCTATGTGAAAGTCGCAGGTCTTGAAGGGCTTTATAGAGAGTTTCACGTGAAAACGATTGAAGACTATATGAATCTCTGCATAACCGAGATTGAAGAGTGGGCCGAGGATCCGAACCAACTGATTCATACGTATCCTTATTGGTCTCAAAAAACCGTGAATCAAAAGACATCCACGTTGAAAACGGATGTTCTCATGATTTTAGGAGAAGTAGCGAAAGAGATTGATTCGACGCAGCGAGTGGCGCATCATTCACCGACGCTCGCTGTCGACATTCCATTTTTCGGGATGTCTGATCGTATCAAGAACAAAACCGATCAACTCGATGAAAAACTTAACGACGCGACGCAGCTCAACCTTGAACTTTTAAACTACGACTCAGTCATCCCGAAATACAAAGAAGGCGTTCCACAAAATCTTTCCGTTTTAGTCAGTAAAGAGTTTATTCAAGAGTTGAATGGTAAAGTACCTGATCTCGACTCCAAAGACTTCGAGGCCTTCACCGAGATTTTGTCTTACCGTGATATCTCTTTCCAGACAAGTCGTAAAATCATCTTTCCGTTGGTCCAGCTGGTTGAAAAACTCTATGCCAACAAGAGCGGGAAAAGCTACGACCTGACGACGAAGCGACTGATGAAGCTCGGCTACTACCGTGTCGCGGGACACAACGACGAAGGAGACTTCTTTATCCGTGGACTCTTCTCTTCCGTCACAATCAAGAATGCGACGACACTCGCAGATAGCCAGGTGATTGTCACCGTGACCGAGGAGGTCTATGACGACCTGCTCAAGCAACAGATCGTTAGTATATACGGCGAACAGATTGAACAGTTGAAGGGCAGCTTCGCTTATCACTTAGCGTTCGTACTTCAAAAGGAACGAATGGCTGCCATCCAGACAGGGGAACAAAGTCCGGTCCGCCGACATTGGCGTCAATTTACTTACTCGATTCGCTTCAATAAATCTCGTAAGTCAGAGAACTTACTAGAACTTGAGGCAAACCTTGACCGCATCAAAGAACACGAATTCATCTTGAAAGACTGGCACCGCTCTGGCGATTACTATTTCTTCACGTTCTATCCGCTCGAATCATGGGAGTTATTGAACCATACAGACACATTACTCCTTTAATAGAAACAACTGCTCAGAAGAAGCCTTTTTACATGTGGCTTCTTTTTTATGTACATACTTTTCAGCTACTGTTTCACATGGAACATTCGTCTCTCCTGTTTTCGTTAGTGTCAGGAAACGAATGAAAACCAATGATGGTTCATTTAAATCACATAAGATTTTAAAATCACATGTATCTCTCTAATTGATAATGGTTTCATACAAGAAATATAGCGAAGTACCGTGAAAGTGAAGAATTACTCAAAACAGTACTTTTTTATTTTTGCTTGATTTCTATTTTGCCATGTATAAAACAACGTCTATTTTGTTATAATATCGATTTTATAGACGTGATTTATCGAAAGGGGATTGAACAAGAAACTTTAGATAAGGTATTTATGATTTATAATTCAGACGGCATAGTAATAGATAGTTGTAGGACACTACCGAAAAAAAGGCGACCTTCTATAATTATTTGAAAGAAAGAAACGCTATAAGGGAAGAGGAGGATGAAGCAAATGAAAGACGAACAGAATAATTCCGGATTACCCGATTTTATTAAAGAGATGAATGATAGGAATAGAGAACTAAAATCGTATGCTCTAAAAATTAATGATGTGATGAGAAGTCTGAGTCATACTATTAACTCTATCTTTACCGAAGAGAGGTTAAAAACATTTCAACTGGCATCGAAGAGTGCAGAACAGCACGTTGCGAACGCTTATAAAATTCTTAATACAATTGATTGGAAAAAAATTAGCGAGAATTTATCTGAACTATCAAGTGATGTGATCGCATTTTCTAAAGAGATGGCTGAAGAGAATATCTACCTCCATATAGATTACTTAGACGAGTTCAGTATCAACGATTATCATCCCTACCTTAAACGTGAAGTCTTGCTTGAATGGATGGATCGTAATCTTGAAAAAAATGTTGAAGCACTTAAAGAAAAAGAATTTTTGAAACGGCATCATAGAATCTTAGAACAGACATTGGTTGCGTATCGTAATCATAATTACGAACTTGCAATAATAGGGCTTTATCCCGTCATTGAATTCTTCGTAGCTAATTGGATTTTAAGTCAGGATAATCAGGGTGTCTTTAATTATGAAGAACCAACCAAAGAAGCATTCAGTAAAAAAAACATCAAGGAAATTGCGAATAAACAATTGAGTAGCATGAAAGATGACGAATTCGTAAAAACATTCTTTGAAATGAAAGCACTTGAAGGAATGCATCGTATATATCAATTCACAAGTGTCGATCCGTTATCTCGTAATTCGGTTCTGCATGGCAGCCACGATTACAGTGAACTCAGTGAAGAAGATTATTTAAAGCTTTTTTATCTGTTGTACGCTTTAATACCTTTACACGGAGTGGTATTTAACAATGATTTAGATTGAAAGACCATAGATTGGCTCGATTATCAAAGATGACAAGCCAATCTGTATAACGTCATGATTAACCATTTTGCAAGATTTGAACTTACTTATAAGTTACGCCAGACAAGTAATCTAATAAGCGTTTGTAAGACTATTATAATCACCTCCATGTTCATCCCACCTTCATCCGTATAGACACGTAGTAGGTTAAAACACAGTGTTCAGAGACAAAAAAAGACCGTTTGACCTCGATAATCTGTACCCTATGTAAAGGACATTTGAAAAAAACTTATGCGGCTTGAAGGAGATGATTCCTGTTCTGTACAGGAGTTATCTTGTTCATGTTCCATTAGTAACGATGGTGATTGTAGTAGCTTGGCCCTACGGCCCTCATTACGCAAAGAGTCAAACGTAGTGCACGCCTCTAACTTGATGATGTCCTTGAAATGTCCGAAGAATGATTCCTGGACGGCGTTGCAGGGCGTGCCCTGTTTGAATTCGCGTTTGAGGCGATTCGGCACCACCCGGTGCTCGGCCGTCGCCTTAATGAGCCGTTTGTATGGCTTCGCCTTGCGGATTGGACACACGATGTTGTATTTCCGCATGATACGTCGGATACACTTCAGGTTCATCGTCACACCGAAATGACCAGACAGCACCATCTTGATCTGCCTAGCACCCTTCTTGCGCTTCTTGAAGTGGAACGCCTTCAGAACGAGGTCACGAAGAGCCACGTCTTTCGATTCGCGCTCCTGTCTGGTCTGTCTCCTCCGTTCCGAGAAATAGGCGTGGTATCCCTGACGTGACACCCCGGCCACCTGGCAGAGATGGCTGACCATCCCCTTCATTTTGTGCTTGATGATGACACCTTGAATCAGCTCATACTTTTGCGATGCGTTAAGTCCAGCTTTCCTCTCCCTTCCGCCAGGCGGATCTCCTTTAATAGTTCGACCTCTGCTTTCAACAGTTTGTTTTCGGCCTCGAGCTTCGCGTACCGTTCTTCTGTCGACAGCTCTTTATCCTTTCTGAGTCCTGGATTGCCGGCCCGTGTATCACGCAGACCCATTACCCCGTCTTCTTCTATAAGACGCTAACTAGCGTTTCCTACAAGAGTCCATGTGCGAAGCACCAACATACTCGATATCAAACCCGCAGTCACGGAAGACTTCTACCGGAAACCGTCCATCAAATATCTGTGCTATAAAAAGTTCTTTGAACTCATCGGTATACGTGATCCCTTTCAGACTCACGGACTTGCCGTATTTATTCGTGCCCAACTCATTATCTCTTTCGACGTGAACAGCTTCTTCAACATCTCAAATCCACTCCCGATATGATTTAGTGCAGTGTACACAAAAACCCTGAGCAATAGACTTTTTTAGTGTCTATTACTCAGGGTGCAGTTTACGAAGTCAAAAGGTCTTTTTTACTGATCTGCGTATTGAAGTCTCAATCCTAGGTCTTTCTTTCTGACCAATTTGTATAAATTAACTAAATGTTGATATTGAGGACAAACAAAGTCAAGGGGAGAATGAACGTGACAGAACCGAATTTACTCGCTCAAATAATCACCATTCCCCTGACATTTTGGTGAGAAATCAATCGTACTGAAACAACATTATCACTGAATTTGGTCGCGAATCGTCGTACTGAAACGACACCTCTATCAAATTGGTCGCAAATCATCGTACCGAAACGACATTTTTGCTGTTTCGGTCGTAAATCATCGTACTGAAACGATATCTTTCACTTTTTTGATGGGTTTTCTAAAAAATTTTTGAGTTGCCATTTCTTAAAAATGGTCGCAAACCGTCGTACTGAAACGACATTTTTGATGGTTTTGGTCGTAAACCGTCGTACCGAAACGACACTTTCATCAATTTGGTCGCAAACCGTCGTACTGAAACGACATTTTCTGCTCTTTTATGACGAAAATTCTACTCTGAATAAGCTCAAAATGGCTTGATGAAGCCGTTCATCTTAATTTGGTCGCAAACCGTCGTACTGAAATGACGCCTATTTCCTCTGTGAAAATGGCTCAACACCAACACTTTCTTAAATTTGGTCGCAAATCGTCGTACCGAAACCGCACTTTGACACCACCTGGAAAGAACAAGATACTGAAACTAGCATATTTTAGGATAGGGGAGGTGTAGAAGAGATGATGGAGACGAATCGACATATTTTGGTCGCGAACAAGCTGTTGGTTGCGATGAGCGGATTGACGCGTTGGACGAAGCGCGCAGATCACTATCGCTACGAGCAACATCACTATAACATCCCGGCCTGTTTCACAGCCTTCAAATGGACCAAGTCTCGGATCCGCCATATTCTCTCTATTCTCGCCTACGCTGACGATCAAGGGAAGATTGAATTCATCGAAGACCATATGGTCGCGGATTTTGCATGTACGTCGGTCCGCTCCTTACATAACAATTTGAAGATCTTCGAACAGAATGGTCTTATGACGGTCGTCCGTCACTTCCCAGGAGTGATCTCAATCCAATTGACGGATTACCTTGAAAACTATCGTGATTTGTTTGTAGACGGTGCTACGGTCGATTCGAAGACCGGGTATACGTCTGTTTGGCACGGTCTATTGTCCGAGCTAATCGCACTCGATAACGTAAATACGTTACGACTCGCGCTACGGACAATCGTTCAAGTTGAAAAAGATGTTCATGTCCAGTCAAATAAACAGGCCATTCTGACCTACGATGAGATCAAAGGATTCCTTCCTAAATACTGTGGCCATAAACTCGCCATCCAAAAGATGATGTCTGGTCTTACATTCCTTCAGGTCTCGCTTGTCGAGGACAGTAAGCGTTTCTTGAACATGGTGAAACAAAATATTTCGCTCAAGAAACGTGTTCAAGACGTGACACGACCGCTCTTACTTAAAGTCCAGCTATCGGCTGCGCAAGACAGTAAGCAGATCAAAGAGAAAGATCGCACTGAAGTTCAGCTCCTTTGGTTCGAATTGCGCAAGCGAGTAGGGGAGTTCTTCGACTTTGACGCACTCAAGGTCAACCGTGACTCACTCTTCTCGATGAGCGATACATTCGGGGCCGAAACGTTCAAACAGGTCGTCGAAGAGTTAAAACAAGCATTCCTTCACCATCGTGAGGATTTGGTCCACTCGAGCACCCATAAACTGTTCTTTGAGGAACCGATTTTCTATCTTCATCAACAACTAAAAGAGACCCAGGCGAAAATGGCTATCGTATGATGGTCTTTTAGTCGTGCTCATTTTTGAAAAAAGATATGAAAATGACTCATTTTTGCAGGTAGTTTCTGTCTGTATGTTATTCGCAACTGTACTCTTAGACAGTCAATGGGTATCGACTGCCCTATTTTTAATTTTAGGAAAAAAATCAAGTACACTAACCACTTAATCAAGTATTCATCGAAGTAAATCATCTTTTGTTTCTTAAATCCCAAATTTTTAGTGAAATAAAAAAAGCTATGATGAAAGAAACAGTAATCTCCTCGAAGTTTCTCTTTTCACTTAAACTGTCAGAACGACTGGTATGACTGGGTTTAGTGATTCTCCACATTTTCCAATTCTATTAATCTTTATTTAACTCTCTATAATCTATTTATATTTATTAAACTCAGAAGAATATGGTTTTATATCTTCTTCTATTATTTAAGCCAGATCCAACTATATGACGTCTTTCTTCAATAAGAGATTTAGGAATCAATTTTGTTCTTGTTCAATCAGTTTCTGTGAAAGCTACCAATACAAAAATGTATACAATTCGACGTCGAAACGTATACAGCATCTATTGACTAGTAAATATCGTATACAACGACTCAATTTTAATGTATACAAATTAAATTAGCATTTATTCGATTTACACTCGTTTTTATGTTGTAAGGAAAATAAGATTATGACATGATATGAGAGAGAAAGGGGAGAGAAGATGAACATACTCACGTTTTATATATCGAAAGGTGGATCAGGCAAGACGACCTGTTCTTTGAATATGGCGTACGCATTGGGTGAGCTGGGACAACGGGTCTTGATCATTGACTTAGATCCTCAAGGCTCTCTAAGTAAACTGATGTTAAAAGAGTCCGACACAATCAAGTACATGACGATGTTTGATGTACATACACGTAATCTCGATATCAAAGAAGTCCTGTTTGATGATGAAACGTATCACGTGAGTCTTCTCCCTTCGAATGAACGAAATGCCAGGTTGATCAATTTGATCTCCGAGCAAGACAAGCTCTTCTTATTAAAGGACATGATTACACCGCTCGAGGATGAGTTTGATTGGATCATCTTAGATTCGGTCCCATCAATCAACGAACTCTCGAAAGTCGTGCTTTCGACGTCAAACATGACGGTCATCCCGTTCATGCCGAAAAAGCTCGTGTTCGACCAACTTTCTAGCACGGTCCGAACCGTACAAAAAGTGAAAAAATTCTATAACCCAGACCTAGTCATCACAGGGATACTTCCCGTCGCCATGGATGCCTCTTTAAAGGCAGATAAAGAATATTATGAGGCGATGGAAGTCATCGCAAATGAAGAGGCATTAGAGATTCTTCCGATGATCAAGCAATCCACATTTATCGAGAAAGCTGCCGATAGTGGAAAGAGTGTCATCCAGTACCGCTCCAAGGAATCAAAGGTGCTCGCTGAACCGTTTCGACTGTTGGCCAAGCAAGTCGTCGAACAAGCAGGTGAGACATCATGAAGGCACGGAACCGTAATATTCATAAAATCAAACCGAGTGAGCAGCACCCGTATCAAAGTGGTTTGACGAATATCAGCTCGCTTGTCCAAAAACTTCCGGTCTCTAAAGAAGTCGAGGACCTTGTTCATGAAATTAATGAGCTTTCAAAAGTTCAAACGATTTCAGTATTCGAGATCGGGAAACGGCTCGTCATCGCCCGTTCTGAGATGCACGACAAAAAAGAATGGATGGGGTTCCTCGAGGCCGTATCGATGTCGAGTTCGCTTGCATCCCGGTACGTCAAAGCCTACGAGACGTTACATCCACTCGAAGCATCTCTTGCGAGCTTACCGGCTTCCAAACTGTTTGAACTGATGTATCTCGACAACGTCGAAGAGGTCGTCGAACAGGGACTCTATATCGACGGCGAGTCTCGAGGTGTTGACGAATTAACGGTCAAACAGATTCGTGCGGCGCGTAAGACCCGTGAATCTGTGCAACAGGTCAAGGTCAGCCCGTTTCAAAAAACAAAGAAACCATCTGCCGTCCTTTCGGCGCGAATCCCGTCCGACCTGTCCGATCAGTTCCAACAGTATGCACATGCCCAAAATCGGAGTGTGAGTGAACTGTTGACGGAAATCATCGAGCGGACCGTGAACGACAATATCATCGACGTCACAGACGAGAAGCGAGGAGACGAATCATGAAGAAAATCGCATTGTACAATCGAAAGGGCGGCGTCGGGAAGTCGACGACGACCATCAACTTGGCGCATGCTTATGCTCGTGACGGATTACGTGTCCTCGTCATCGACGCGGACGATCAGGCGTCTTCGACGAATGGACTCGGTCTCACGAACGATTACGAAGGAAAAGTCTTACTCGATTGTCTACTAGAAGAGAATGACCCATTCTACACACCAATCGAACAGGTCATTGTGACATGCGAGTATGAGACAGGTACCGTCTATCTTGTGCCAACCAGACGTTCGGCCTCACCCAGTGACTTAACGAGTCAAATCGGATATGAATATCGCCTCAGCGAAGAACTCGCCAAAATCGACGAATTGTTTGACATCTGTCTCATCGATTGCCCAGGATCGACTTCAGCGCTTAACCCTTATGCTCGCTGCGCACTCGTCGCGCAGGACCGCATCGTGATGCCTGTACAGATGCAGAAGTTCTCAATGGATGCCGTCTACTCGGCTCCAGAAGAGCTTGAAGAGATGAAGCGCTTCCGGGAAGACATCCATATCGCTGCCTTCATCCCGACGATGGTGAGTGCTCGCTCGAAAGGGGATGTCACGACAGTCGAAGAACTTGAAGAACTTGGGAAAGAAGTCGGTATTCCGGTTTTGACGACGATTCCTTATGCGGTGAAGGTTCAGACACTACAACGAGAGTCTCGTCCTGTCATTGATCACAAGAGCCCGGCAACCGATGCCTATTTACAACTTGCTGAGGAGGTATTGTCGTTATGACACGCAACCGAAAGAAACATACACCGAAGATTTCGACATTCAGTGCCAACCTTCCGGTGAATCAGAATCAACAAACGACGGATAGCCGTACGGAACAAGTCGATGCCGTGAAAGAATTCTCGGCGACGACGACCGTGTCGAACCCTTATCAGGCCCTGCCGGCGACGGGGTTGTCACGTATCATCACCAAGAAGCTCCCTGAGGATATGGACGGAATCGTTCAATATTACAACCACATCGACGCGATTCAAGCGACTAGCTTTGTCGAAAAGTGTCGTATACTTGCACACGCAAATAGTCTGTTCCGTGATCCTGAGACGAAGAAAGAGTTCAAACAAGAAGAAGGCAATTGGAAAGACTTCTTAGCCAAAATTGGCATGTCACATTCTCAAGTGAATCGATTTGTCTCATTTTGGAATACGTTTGGTCCGAACATCTTAGAGAAGACGCTCGAGCAAGATTTCAGTGCAACGAAGCTTGCTGAGTTGTTGTCGTGGCCAGAAGATCCGAAGCTCGCGCTACTCGAGAATAAGAAGTACTACACAGCTTCAGGAGACAAGACGGTGTACGAGATGACACGTGAAGAACTCCGTGAAGTGAAACGGATGTTGATCGAACGTCAGGAACAACGCGTGCTCGAAGTCGAAACTAAATCTGTGAAACCCATGCGTGTACAGATTCGCTTTGCTGATCTGACAGATCCTTTATACGTCGGATTAACGCAAGCCGCGCAAAAAGAACATGTGTCAGAAGATGAGATTATCCGGCGGGCTCTCAGTGCCTATTTAAATACGAATTAAATTGAGAGAAGCGAAATACATCATGGCCCACGAAGATTCTTAACATACCGAATCAGAGTGGGTCATTTTCATCAGGAGGGACATACATGACTTACTCTAATCAATACAAGGACGTGGAAAGTATCATCGATACCTTGCTCGTGCTTGATACCTTTTGCGCCTCAAGAAACATCGAAGTCGAGTTTGTTGTGGTTGGCGCCTCGGGGATCCTTCTCTTCATTGAAATGATGAATAAAGATGCCGAGTATCGTCCGACGCGAGATATTGACATTCGCGTGACGGAGGGCGTTGTGACACCTGAATTAAAAGAGGCACTTCATGAATATGAAATTGAAATTGTCGAAGGGGTCATTCAGTTCCCACCCCGTGAAGACTTTAGAGAAAATGAATTCCGTCATAAGATCGAAGGTCTATTCGAGGCGATTGATGTGTATGTCCCTGACATTGAACTATTAGCATGTACCAAGATCTTCTCCTCTCGCCAAAAGGACTTAGAGGATCTCGAAAAGACGAACCTATTGGAACTTTGCGATAAAGACAAACTTCTCGAACTTGTAGAGGAATATAAAGCGAACATGACGTGGGACGATCCATTTTGTAACGTGCACGACTTGAGTCGAATTTTTCAGGAAAAGGGTATATAATAAATCAAAAGAAGAGTAGAGGAGGGTGACCGATGACGGACAGTAATCATGTACTTCTGCAAAGCGAGCTAGCGGATGAACTGAATCGTATGCAGGCAGGTGGGACAAGCTATCGCTTAGAGACGGCTCAATTGGCTCTGGCATTAAGTCGTCATGTATCGGTCCCTGAATCGCTACGTGACCGAGAAATGGCTCGCCAGTATGTTCGATCTTCACTGCTTGATTTACAGGACGATCGGGCAGAGGATGTGGCTAAAATGCTTAGTATGGCAGCACGGCGCGCCTACAACACTCCTGAAAGTACGTTCTCGGTAGATATGAAAGTGAAATTAGAAGAAAAGCGTAATCGATTCAAGAAGCGTGGATTGCGGGTGAAATCTTAATTGGACCAAGTCGAGTCATTTTTATACTCTCATGAGGTTATGATTCTACGTATAAATGGAGCTTTTTTGGTCAAATCATGGAACATGTATCAGGCGATTTCTTCAAACCGTAAAATCCTTACTTTGTAATAAATATAAGGGTACTAGATTTAGTCACTGGTTGACTCAATCTAGTACCCTTTTCGTATCATTGTTTATTTTGTTGGGTGTTCCGCTCCCGCAGGACCGCGAGCTCGACCTGTTCCTGTAACCGGTTCTCGAACGCCTCTTTTTCACGACGGAGGAGCTGCACTTCCAAATGAAGTTTTTGGTTCTCCTCTTCGAGTTGGTCGTTTCGTCGCGTTCGTGCCTTCAAATCGTCAAGCGTGTCCATCAGGTTCTGGTTTTGACGATTGAGCTGGCTGCGCTCTAGCTCGAGCTTCTTGACGTCTTCTTCTAAATTAAAGACCAACTTCTTCTGGGCCTTTAGTTCTTCTTTGAAAGAAGCACGTTCGGTCTCGAGGGCGTCCTGAGCGTTCTGTTTCTCGGCGAATAGGAGCTCCACTTGATGTTGAAGTGGAATTAATTCCTGGTCGTGGGCCGCGACTTGACGCTCATAGTCCTCTTTGAGCTGTTCCGACTCTATGATGATGCTTTGCTCAAGGTCATGAATCGTCTTTTGATAGCGCGAACGGATTCGTTCGTGCTCCTTTGTTTGAAGCTCGAGCCGCGTGGCACGTTCATTGAAAAGGGCTAGCACCTGATTCAGTGCCGCCTGGAGAGCATCGTTCTCCTCACTGATCAATGGGTCTGGCACCTGTTTATCAGCCAAGGTGATCAGTTCTTCAAACAATTGATTTGTCGACAGTTGCCGCTGTTCCGACAATCGCTGGATATGTTCTTTTACCTCTTGGGAGACTCGAAAAGAGGTCACTTTGGTTTCATTAGACTGCACAGCATTCACCACTTTACCATTTGATAGATTTCTCATTTGAACGCATGTTGACTCGCATTCATCTCACTTCCATTTTCGCGTATTTACTACGTAAACACAAGACGAGGCATTGCTGACAAGCCTAATCCATTTCGACGTCGAAATGTATACATTTTAAAGTGTTCTCGTCACTTTTGATTAGATATGACCATATGTCAAGTACTCTGTATACAAAAACTCTAGATTAATCATGAGGCGTACTTATCGAGACTAGGCGGTACGGAATTGAGGTTACGAAGGGCTCGATGAACGCCTCAAAGAATCTTCTAACAACCGGGACTCTTCTAACAGTTCTTTTAACGTATCGCTATATGGGTTCAATGAGATTTGAGTATGTCCGATGCTTCCGTAACTGAACGAACGCTGCATCAACACACCCAGGAATGTCAGCTTGTCTGTACTCGTGTAAAACGATATGAATTCCGGGTCGTCGCTTAGCCTCGCCAAGAGAGCAGCCTCCCGTTCTTGAGGGGGAAGTTGTTGAAAGACTGGATTACCGATTGATTGATAATAGGCGTCACAAGCGTAAAGTGGAGTAAATTTATGCTCGAGAGCAGCCGCGTGGTCATAGATGAGTTCAAAATGGCGAAGGTCGTTGTCATTCACTTGTGACAGAAGATGCAAGAAGAAAGCGGACTCACTACTTGCGGCGAGTTCTGGCCGGGCGAACACTTTCGCAGAGTAGATGGCCAATAGAGTGGTCGCCTGATAAGAGTGATTGGTCTCCGAAATCTCTTTGGCACGGGCGATGAACAGTTTGACGACATCATCGCGTGTCTTGAACTCTCCCATGAGCCAGGCGAATTTCAAATAGTCCGGTATTGCATAGAGCCCTCGGAAACTCCTACTGGAGTTCCCAAGGGCTCAAAAGTTTGATAGCACGTTATGAAACTTTGCGTCATATATCTTAATTGAACCGCCGTATACCGAACGGTACGTACGGTGGTGTGAGAGGTCGGGAGTTAATCGCTCCCTCCTACTCGATCCGAATTTACCGGTTCGCTTGCTCTTGTAAGAATGCATCGAGCGAGTGCTATCATTTTAGATCTGCGGTAGTTTATCAACTTAAAAATAATCAAAATAGCATACCCTTTAGCAGATTGGTTCTTTTAGGGATTCCGCCCCTTTTAACGGTAGAATTTTTTCATAGAGTTAAAGTTTCAAACATAAAAAGATGATTTTCCTGAAGGATCCAGATTCCAGATAATTGTTTATCGACAATTAAAATCTATTGAAGAAGGCGTCAATGAGCATGGAGGCTGCAATGTATTCAAAAAAGCCCGCTGGAAAACTTTCTTTTTCCAACAGGCCTTTTAGTCTGATTACGTGATGTTCTAACAAGCTTCTACATACTTATTGTTTCTGGTTATTTTACTTGCCACTCGGTGTGGAAGAAACCTTCTTTGTCTACACGCTGGTACGTATGGGCACCAAAGTAATCCCGCTGTGCCTGGATTAAATTGGCTGGCAATGTCTCAGAGCGATAGCTGTCATAGTAAGCCAATGCGCTTGAAAAAGCGGGCGCCGGAATTCCTTGCTGAATGGCCAGCGTCAGCACTTTTCGTAGAGAATGCTGATACTCCCCTATAATCTCCTGGAAATATGGATCAATTAATAAGTTAGGCAGTTCGGGATTGCCGTCAAATGCTTCTTTGATCTTTTGCAGGAATTGCGCCCGGATGATACATCCTCCACGGAAGATCATGGCAACGTCCCCGTAAGGAATATTCCAGCCATACTCTTCAGATGCCGCACGCATTTGGGCAAAACCTTGGGCATACGAGCAAATCTTACTCATGTATAAGGCTTTGCGGATGGCTTCAATCATTTCTTGGGAGTCGCCTGCCTGTTTTTCCGGTTCAGGGCCTTGCAGAATTTTGCTTGCCGCGACCCGTTCTTCCTTGACCGAGGAAATAAACCTTGCGAAAACGGACTCTGTGACGATTGGAAGGGAAACACCTAAATCCAACGCGTTTTGGCTTGTCCATTTCCCAGTCCCTTTCTGTCCGGCCACATCCAAAATCTGATCAACAAGCGGCTTCCCGGTATCTTCATCCCGCTTGTTCAAAATATCGGCGGTAATTTCGACAAGGTAACTGTCAAGCTCCCCTTTGTTCCAATCCGAGAATATAGTGGACATTTCTAGGACAGAAAGGCCAAGCGCGTGTTTCATGATGAAATAGGCTTCGGATATCAATTGCATATCGCCGTATTCAATGCCATTATGAACCATTTTTACATAATGGCCAGCTCCATCAGGACCCATATAGGCACTGCAAGGAGTGTCATCTACTTTTGCCGAAATTGCTTCCAGAATAGGTTTGACTTGTTCATATGCTTCTTTCGGTCCACCGGGCATGATGGAAGGACCGTTGCGGGCACCTTCTTCTCCGCCGGAAATTCCGGCGCCTAGAAAGTGCAAGCCTGCTTCTTGTAATTTTGCTGTTCGCCTATTCGTGTCTTCAAAAAACGAATTTCCTCCGTCTAATAGAATGTCCCCTGATTGAAGGTGGGGAAGGAGGGATTCAATGACCGAATCCGTCGTGTCTCCAGATTTCACCATCAACAAGATTTTGCGGGGGGTTTCCAATGAAAGGACAAACTCTTCAACACTGTATGCTCCCAAAATCTTTTTTCCTTGTGCTTCTTTTTCAGCTAATTCGTCGATTCGGTCTGTCCAATAATCATAGACAGATACAGAATAACCTTTACTCTCCATGTTCAGGGCTAAGTTTTTTCCCATTACCCCTAAACCGATGACTCCAATTTGCTGCTTCATTGTATTTTCACCTCATCGTTTTGTGAGTTGCCAGACGGCAACAGCCGATTTTCCAGCTTTTCTCTTTCTTTTTCAAATCCTTCTTTGCCAAGCAATGCAAACATATTGGTTTTATATGCCTCTACTCCTGGTTGGTCAAATGGATTGACACCGAGTAAAGTGCCACTGATCGCGCAGGCTTTTTCGAAGAAATAAATCATTTCGCCAAAGGTGAATTCATTGAGTTCGTCTAGCTCAATGACCAGATTCGGCACACCTCCATCGACATGAGCAAGGGAAGTTCCAAGTGCCGCTTTTTTGTTCACTTCATCCATCGTTTTTCCTGCTAAGAAGTTCAACCCATCCATATTGGCTGGATCTTCTTGTATGACAAGATCGAGGGAAGGTTTCTTCACTTGCAAAACTGTTTCAAAGAATAGACGGCGCCCTTCCTGCACATACTGCCCCATTGAATGTAAATCAGTGGAGAAATTGACAGAAGCGGGGAAGAGTCCTTTTTCATCTTTTCCTTCACTTTCCCCGAAAAGTTGTTTCCACCATTCTGCTGTAGAAAGCAGGCCAGGCTCGTAGCTTACAAACAGTTCAATCGATTTTCCTTTATTATAAAAAATATTCCTTACTGCAGCATATTGGTAGCTTTCGTTTGTAGCGAGTACGGGATTGTTGTATTTGTGGTAAGCAGCTTTTGTCCCCTGCATCACTTGGTCGATATTAAGCCCGGCTACAGCCATCGGAAGTAAACCGACTGGAGTCAAAAGGGAGTATCGTCCTCCGATATTATCAGGAATGACAAATGTTTCGTATCCTTCTTCAACTGCAAGATTCCGAAGCGCACCTTTGCTCCGGTCGGTTGTGACATAAATTCGATTTCTAGCTTCTTCTTTTCCATACTTTTTTTCCAAAAGGGTACGGAAGATCCGGAAGGCTAAAGCGGGTTCAGTGGTTGTGCCGGACTTGGAGATCACATTGATGGAAATGTCTTTCCCTTCCAGTAGCTGAAGCAAATGTGTGATATAAGTTGGGCTAATGTTATGTCCAGCAAAATAAACTTCCGTATTCCCTTTAACTTGGTTATGGAATGTATGTGATAAGGCTTCTATTGCTGCCTTGGAGCCTAGATAAGAGCCGCCGATGCCAATCACAATCAGCGCATCTGACTGTTGCTGAATTCTTTCGGCAGCCAGTTTCACCTGGAGAAACTCTTCTTTATCATAGTTAATCGGCCAGTCGATCCACCCCAAGTAGTCAGAACCCGGTCCTGTCTGCTGGTGAAGTTGGTTATGCGCTTGTTTGACAAATTCGCTAATATTTTCAAACTCGCTATTCGTCATAAACGATAATACATTGGTATACATTGGTGAAATCAAATGAAACGGTCATGTAATCTCTCTCCTTTTGAATGAACTATTTTTTACCACCACTTCGATTGATCCGTCAGCAATAACTCATTTGCCATTTCTGGACCTGTTGAACCGGCTGGATAAGAATATAAAGGCAATAACTCCTCTTGGTAAGCTTCTAATAGTGGTTGAATCCACTTCCATGATAGTTCCACTTCTCTCCAATCGGCAAAGAACGTTGAATCGCCGCGCAGTGCATCATAGAGCAGAAGTTCATATGCTTCCGGCTGATTTTCTGAGCTGGTTGAGAAATCAATCCAAACAGGTTTGTATCGAGTGCTGGATGGATCTTTTAAATTTACGCGCAACGAAATGCTTTCATTTGGACTAATTTCAAGAATCATTAAATTTGGAGAGCTTCCTAACTGTGTATTTAAATCCATCACCTTGTTTTCAAATTCAATGACAATCTGTGTCGACTTCAGTTTCATCCGTTTGCCTGTTCGTATATAAAAGGGAATCCCCTGCCAGGATGGATGGTTGATAGATAGGCGTGCCGCAAAAAAAGTATCATTCGTTGAGGAATCATTAACCCCCGGCTCCTCTTTGTAGCCAATGACGGGGTTGCCCTGAACCTCTCCCGGACCATACTGGCCGCGGACAACGCTTTGGTATGCTTTTTCTTTCCGGATGGGTTGGAGAGAGGCAATAATGTCTGTCTTTTTCACCCGGCCCTTATTTTCCATGAAGTTATCCGAAAGATAGACAGCTGTCATTGTGACCAACTGAAGAAGGTGGTTTTGAACCATATCCCGGATGGCTCCTGCCTTATCATAATAATCAGCCCGGTTTTCTACACCTACAGTCTCACTTGCTGTAATTTGGACATTTGAAATTTGTTTATGATTCAACAAAGATTCCAAGATCGGATTCGCCAAGATCAAGGTTCTTAGTTTTTGTACCATAGGTTTCCCTAGGTAGTGATCAATTCGGTAGATCTCCTCTTCACGGAACACGTTGCTCAAA
This sequence comes from Exiguobacterium mexicanum, assembly GCF_005960665.1. GTDB lineage: Bacteria > Bacillota > Bacilli > Exiguobacteriales > Exiguobacteriaceae > Exiguobacterium > Exiguobacterium mexicanum_A. Next base: position 51,635 of record NZ_CP040675.1, on the reverse strand, counting down.
TTCTCATTTAATTTTCTGGCTGTTTTTAGGCTGTTTCCAAACGGTTTTTCAACAATGAGGCGTTTCCACCCGTTGTTTTGACTGATTCCGCTTTTACTAAGGTGGGACGTGATAATATCAATTAAGCTGGGGGCCACAGACAAGTAAAACAGCCGATTTTGAGGAATACCCAACTCGTTTTCCCTGTTTTCAATAAGTTCGCGCAGTTTGTAGTAAGACTCTTTTTCTGTCGCATCAAAGCTGCAATACCGAAATTTCTCTAAAAAAGCTGGCAAAGATGAAGCGTGAATGGACCTTCTGGAATATGCGTAAAGTGCTTTTTCCACTTTAGACTGAAATATTTCATCTGAACAATAGTTTCTCCCCAAACCAACGATCGAGATGGTTTCGGGTAACTTCCCGTCCAGGTATAGATTGTACAGAGCAGGAAATAACTTGCGTTGTGCTAAATCTCCTGTTGCTCCGAACAAGACAAATGTCATGTTTTGCAGGGGCCGTTCTTGTTTAAATTCAAATAAATCATTTTGAAAATTAAATTCTTCAAGCAGATTCTCGGTGTGCATATGTTAAAACCTCCTACTCTTAAAATCATGTGTCTCTGGCATGACTGATAATCGCAACAGGTTTTAGTATAATGACTCAAAGTTTTTTATGTAAGTACGCACTTTATAAACATATACTTACAAAAAGTATACTGTAGCAAGGGAAAGAGGAGGAAATTCACCAGGGATCCGGTTCTTAAAAACTTATCTGATATACAAAATATCTCTATCATGAAATATTTTTTAGAAGTTAAGGAATTTAGGATTTTTTGAGGGAGAAATAACAAAGGTTAAATCCCATTATCGAAAGTAATTCATTGCAAAAAAGTTACAATAGCTCATTCGGATAAGAAACAAGTAATTGATTTTCAAACTGGATAAGTCGTGTTGAGTGTTTAGTGAAAAGGAAAAAGTAATTGGATTATCTTAAAGCGGTCTTAATAAAACTATAAAGTTAATCAGATACATTAAGAAATAAATGCATATATATGAAATTAAACAGATTACCATTGTGATAGCCGCCGACAGTATACTTTTTGTCAGTATGTGAAATTAAAGTGCGTACTTCACAACAATGCTTGTAGGTTTTACACTAAGTCAGAATCAAAAATACGACAACAAGGAGAATGACACATGAAATTACAATTAGCTTTAGACTTAGTAAACATTCCACAAGCAATCGAAGTGGTTAAAGAAGTAGAGGCGTTTATCGACATCGTTGAAATCGGGACGCCAGTCATCAATAAAGAAGGTCTTAAAGCTGTCGCAGAAATAAAAGCAGCTTTCCCTAACCTGGAAGTTCTTGCAGATGTGAAAATTATGGACGCTGCAGCTTATGAAGTATCAAATGCTGCTGCTGCAGGAGCAGATATTGTTACGATTCTTGCTCAGGCAGAAGACTCATCCATCAAGGGCGCAGTTGAAGAAGCGAAAAAACAAGGTAAGAAAATCCTGGTGGATATGATCGCCGTAAAAGATATCAAAACACGGGCCGCAGAGCTTGATGAACTTGGCGCGGATTATATCTGTGTCCACACAGGCTACGATCTGCAAGCGGAAGGGAAAGATTCGTTCGAAGATCTTCGTACAATCAAAAGCGTCGTAAAAAATGCCAAAACTGCTATTGCAGGCGGCATCAAACTGGAGACATTGCCGGAAGTCATTAAAGCACAACCGGATTTAATCATTGTCGGCGGTGGAATTACAAGCAAAGAGAACAAGGGCGCGGAAGCGGAAAAAATTCAAAAGATGATGAAAGAAAGTGTCACGGCGTAATATGAACACGGCGGGCTATACAGACGAAATACTGGCTGAATTGAAGCGGACCACTGCTCTCATTGATGATGAGGAAGCCGAAAAGGCAGTGGACGGCATCCTGCGTGCAAAGAAAATATTTGTGGCAGGCGGGGGCCGATCCGGCTTTATGGCTAAGGCATTTGTGATGCGTATGATGCACGTAGGCCTGGATGCGTATGTGGTTGGAGAAACGGTGACACCGAACCTGGAAGTCGATGATATTTTCATTGTCGGTTCTGGTTCCGGGGAGACCCAAAGCCTCGCAGCCATGACGAAGAAAGCCAAAAGCATCGGTGCAACCATAGTGGCTGTTACTACAAACCCTGAGTCTACAATAGGCAAACTGGCGGATATTCGAATTGAAATACCGGCACAAGCAAAAGGGGAGGGCACTAGTGGCAAATCGATTCAACCGATGGGATCATTGTTTGAACAGTCGCTTCTTGTGTTTTATGACGCGGTGATTTTGAGATTCATGGATAAAAAGGGACTCAAATCCGATGTCATGTATGGCAGACATGCGAATTTAGAATAGAACAACGAATAAGCTTGAGTTTAAGATTTTTTAAGCTCAAGCTTATTTCTAATTGTTTATCAAGCTTGAACTTTTTTGCACCAAAGTATTTTCATTGGACAACTGTATAAATGGCATGCGAAGGTGAAGGTATCATTGAAGACAATATTACTAATGGAGGGTTGGATTACATGAAAATGTATGATGTAACAGGGGCGATCTATGAAGGCATGACCGTTTACAAGGACAAACCGGAAAAACAGCCAAAAATCAATCAGCAGACAAACGGCTATGTTACGGAAACGCGGCTGGATCTGGATGTGCACACCGGAACGCATATCGATGCGCCGCTTCATATGAATGTGGATGGAGAGACATTCGAATCGCTTTCGCTGGACAGTCTTGTAGGGCCTTGTCAAGTTCTCGATTTGACGGCAGTAAAGAACGGAATTTCAAAAACGGACTTAGAAGGATTCAAGCTTCAAAAAGGAGATTTTATTTTATTAAAAACGAAAAACTCGTTTGAGGAAAAGTTTAATTTTGATTTTGTCTATCTGGCAAAAGATGGAGCAAGCTATCTTGCTGAGTTAGGGATTCGCGGGGTTGGAATAGATGCGCTTGGAATTGAAAGAAGCCAAGAAGGGCATCCGACGCATAAAACCTTATTTGCAAATGACATCATCATCATAGAGGGCCTGAGATTGAAGGAAGTGGAGCAAGGACAATACTTTATGGTTGCCGCGCCTTTGAAATTAGTAGGTACGGAGGCTTCACCTGCGCGAGTATTGTTGTTTGAAGGATTAAGTTGAATTTTTCTGTTTCAATCATTTTTCCATGAAAGATAAAACATAATTGTAAGGAGAGAGCCTATGTATAAATTGGTCGCGATCGATCTCGATGGGACATTGCTCACAGACGATTTAATGATTTCACCAAATACAGTAACCGCTATTAAAAAAGCGGTGGAAGCGGGGACAATTGTTACGATTGCTACGGGCCGCATGTTTTCCTCTGCGAAACTCATTGCCCTGCAGTTGGGTATAAATGTACCGCTCATCACTTATCAAGGTGCATTGATCAAGGATGTTAATGAAAAAGAAGTAATATATGAGCGCACTGTTCCTCCCGATATTGCACAAAAGTTAATCGAAATTTCTCGTGAGAAAAAATTACATCTACAAATATACCAAGATGATATTCTCTACAGTGCCGTAGAAAATGACAAGCTGATTGCTTATTCTGAAGCAGTTAAAGTGCCCTATCGGATAGAGCCCAATCTCATCAAGCTTGCCCAAAAAGGCGTGACAAAACTACTTTTTATCGAAGAACCAATCGTCCTCGATTACTTACAAAATGAATTGCAAACCTTATTCGGCAAGTATGCTCACATCGCAAAATCAAAAAAACACTACCTTGAAATCACCCATCCCGAGGCAAACAAAGGTAGTGCCCTATTATGCTTAGCGAAAAAACTTGGTATAGACCGTTCAGAAATAATCGGTATTGGTGACAACTATAATGACATCGAACTTATTGAGACAGCCGGTCTCGGTATAGCAATGGGAAATGCCGTAAAGGAAGTGAAAGCTATGGCTGATTATACGACCTTTACGAACAATGAAGAAGGGGTGCTTCACGTATTAGAAAAGTTTATTTTAGAGCCAGTGAATACTTCCAATTATATAGAAGAAAAAAATTCTGATTCGCTTCCGACGGCCTGATCAATTGAAGACCGTTTACTTGGAATCACTTGGATAGGACAGGCCGATTTCTTGGCGGACTTTATCCATTACGCACATGGTGGTATAGGAGTTTTCAAACGAATTAACAAGTGACTCCGTTTTCTTTTGGCTGATTAAATCGATAAACTCTTTCACTTCATAATACATAGCGGGCTGAGGTTGTCCTACTGTCACTGATTCAACAGTGCCATCGTTGTAATGAATGTCCACTTTTTCGGCTGAATGTATTTTATCAATCACCATAATTCCTTTTTCCCCTTGGATTTCGCTTGGTAAAGTGGAATTTGTGATTTTTGAATAAATGATAACCGCATCTTTGTCATCATATTTCAATAGGACACTTCCTTCGCCATCTATACCGCAATCCAGGATAAGACCTGTGGCCTTTATTTCTTTTGGTTCGCCGAACAGTAAAATGAGCGGGTATAAACAGTAGGTGCCCAGATCCATCAATGAACCGTTCGCAAAATTTGGATTAAATACATTTAATACTGTTCCTTTTTTGTATGCATCATAACGCGATGAGTACTGGCAATAGCTAGCAAAGTATCTGCGGATAGGGCCGATTTTGTGCAGATTATTTTGAATGGCCTTAAAGTTTGGAAGCAACGTAGATTTCATCGCTTCCATAAGCAGCACATTATGATCTTTCGCTTCTTGAATCATTTTCGCTGCTTCTGCTGCATTGGCAGCCATCGGTTTTTCACATAATACATGTTTGGAGTTTTTAAAAAACAAGACGACTTGGTCAGCATGGAATGAGTTGGGTGTGGCAATATAAACCGCATCGATTTCATCGCTGACTGCCATTTCTTCCAAGTCAGTAAAAATTTTAGTTATTCCTTATTGACTGGCAAATTCCTCTGCTCTTTCCAACGTTCGGGAATAAACGGCTGCTAATTTAAAATTCTCAATCTCTTTTGCCGCTTCAAGCAATCTTTCTGTAATCCAATTAGTACCCACTATGCCGATTCGTATCATTTTTTATCCTCTTTTCTGTTTTTATTGCATTATCGCCCACAATTGCAAAGACATTATTCCAATGCTAAAAAAATTTACTAACCATTCTATATCTAGTACAATTAGTAAGTTACATTAATTATAGTACTGACTTTTTTATCACATAGTATCGAAAAGTATACGATAGAAATATAACAAGGAAGGAAAGAAAATAGATGCCTAATTTAGGAGAGAAAGTTTTTAATTGTGAAAAAGAGCTGACACTTTCCATCATCGGAGGAAAGTGGAAAATGCTAGTGCTATGGCATTTAGGAAAAGAAGGAACTAAACGTTTTGGGGAATTAAAAAGTCTTATGCCAGGCATCACGCAACGGATGCTCGTGAATCAATTGCGTGAACTTGAAGATCATTTGATTGTCCACCGGGAAGTATACCCTGTGGTTCCGCCGAAAGTGGAGTACTCACTTACCGAACAAGGAAGAAGCCTTATTCCAATTCTTGATTCCATGTACGAATGGGGCAAAGAATACATCGAGCAAAACTTGGATCAGCAAATAGAAAACAACTAAGTTAGTAGGTATTTAAAAATAGCTGAATAAAATAAAGCGGATTTCAGTAAAATGAAATCCGCTCAGATTGTAGACAAAGTCACGTTTCAGGCGAACTGAAACGTGACTTTGTCGTTTTCGGGCCTTTAGGCGCTCTGCCCGCGCCCCTTTTCAGGCGGGCTGGGCGTTCTTCCATGCCCAGCCCGCCATCTTCTTGAGATTGAGGGCAGCAAAAGTAAGCATCGCCTGCATTGAAACTTTTTCAAGTCCCCGATAACGGGTCCAACGCATGCCATGCTTCTCTTTTGCGTCCGCGAACACGCGCTCGACCGTCTGTTTACGACGGTCATAGATGTTGCGGTTCAATTCCGTGTGGCGGAGGTCTTCGACCTCGTCCATATAGGGTTGCCAGAGGTGTCGCTCGATTATCCGCTGGTGCTTCTGGCTCTTCGTGCACTGCTCGAGCAGCGGGCAGTTCACACAAACCGCGGGATTCGAGACGTACTTGCGTTTCCCCTCGCGCATCGTCGTACTGTACGTTAATAACTCGTTGTTTGGGCAGATGTAGACGTCACGGTGCTCGTCGTAGATGAAATCCTTGGTCTTGAAGGCGCCCTTCTTACCCTTCGGGCGAGTGTATGGGAAGACCGGCAGGATCCCACGGTCAATCAGCAGCTTGGCAATGGCCGGATTTTTATAGGCGGAGTCGGCGGCGAACGGTTGAATCAGGCGGTCGGAGACCTTGTCGAGCAGATCGGGGAACGCTACACTATCGTGCACGTTACCCGGTGTGACGATAGCACCGAGCACGAACCCATGGGCGTCGCTCGCCGCATGGACAGAGTAAGCGAACTGCTTCTCACGCTCACCTTTTACGTAATATCCACTCTCAGGGTCTGTCGTGCTGACCTTGATTTCCTTCGTCTCCTCCGCCTGATTCTTTTTTGGCCCTAAGGGCTTCTTTCCACTTTCTTCGCGGTCTCGCTCGACCTCGGCATCGAGTTGTTCCTGATAGTGTTTCACCTCTTGCCGGACGGTCTTCTTGACGAGCTTCCGCTTGTTTGCGTTCGCTTTGACGTGTGTCGAGTCTACGAATAGGACGGCGCGATCGATGAACCCTGCGTCCGCAGCCTGTTCAAGGATATGATAGAAGATGTCATCGAATAAGCTCGTGTACTGGAACCGACGCACATAGTTCTTCCCGAACGTCGAGAAATGTGGCACCTTGTCCGTGAATCCGAACCCGAGAAACCAACGGTATGCGACGTTCGTCTCGATCTCACGAATTGTCTGTCGCATGGATCGGATACCGAACAGGTACTGAAGGAAGGCCATCTTGATCAGAACGACAGGGTCGACGCTTGGCCGGCCACGGTCCTCAGAATATAAGTTCTCCACGAACGGATAGATGAACTCAAAGTCGATCACCGCCTCGATTTTTCGGACCAGATGGTCTGCTGGCACAAGCTCGTCGAGCGTGACCATCTCCAGTTGTGTCCGATTGGTTTCCGATTCTGTTGATTTCCTGATCATCCGATTCGCCTCCATAATTGTTTCTATATCTCTCATTATAAAAAAGCGACGACGGTACGAAAAGAGGGATTGATGCCCGGTCGGGCAAATAAAAAAGACTGCAGACAATGTTTTGTCTACAGTCTGGGAAGAGTATAATTACTCTTCCTTTTTTGAAAAGTCGAGGAGCGAAACTTCGTTTCGTGACGCAGACTTCGAACAACCGCTAGGGCGTTAGTCCATTGATTGTTCCACGTGAATGATTGCCTCGAACGGCACATGGATGATCCCGTCCCGCTGATTGGCCAGCTCGACGGTCCGCTCCATATAGTTCGTCCGGTGCACAAAACCCTTGAATCGTTTCATCTCCCGCTTCTCCACATATTTTACCTCTACCAAATCTCCGCTGAAGATCGCGTCGTTCAGCACATTCTCGTAGACCGATAGGACCTGTTCATCGATATCTGGCATCTCAATTTTTTGAATCTCTTTATAGTATTTCGTCAGTAGCGCCTTGTGCTCGGGCATGAGGAATGGGATCCATTTCAATTCGCCCCGATCGCGATACATCGTCATAATAATTACCCCTCTCAATAAAACGAACGTTTGTTCTTATTTTATACCCGATTTGTCCCGTTTGAACAGCCTTTTTCGTGATTGGTAATCCGTGCGTCCTGTTTCCGTACTCTAGCTCGCTGGTCTTCGGTGCAAGGGACGTCAAAAAAATGACGCGCCCTCCGGCCCGTCTTCCTTCGCTTTAGGCTCAAAGCGAGGCTTTTCGCTCGTTGGCTACGTAAGCCTGGACTTATGTGCGCTCTACGCATTTTTTTGAGGCTCTCCCTGCGGTCGCCCTTGCACCGTCTCCCGACGCTCGCTTCGTTTCCGTCAACAGGACGCACAACGGTGTTCGTTCTGAGGACAGCTTTTCTATCTGAAAGGGGACAAACCATCATGGAACTATCCGCCATCATCGAGGTCATCCGTATCAAACAAGAGGTTCGCGAGGAAATGGTCGCCCTCGAGCATGCCATCATCCACTCGCCGGACAGTGCCAGACAAATCGGGTCATCGTTCATCGGGGACGACGACCGTGAAGTGTTCCTCGTCATCATGTTGAATACTAAAAACCGGGTCATCGGCGTCCACCGGGCGCATGTCGGGAGCGTCAACTCGAGCGTCGTCCACCCACGGGAAGTCTTCAAATGCGCCATCTTGAACAATGCCTCATGCCTCATCGTCTGTCACCAACATCCGAGCGGGGACCCGACCCCGAGCCGGGAGGACATCCTCGTCTCCGAGCGCTTACATGAAGCAGGCGACCTCATCGGCATCCCCGTGCTCGACCATCTCATCCTCGGTGCGGACGAGTCATACGTCAGTATGAAACAGCGAGGTTACATGGGTTGAATGGAATGGAGTGGGGCCGGGGGACCGGTCCCGGTCCGTCCGGTAAGGGCAAGGACGAAAAACATACGTTTTTCTTTGAAGAGACGGGCGACTCGCGTTGCTCTCGCCTGGATCCATAGAGCGGGATCCGGGAAAAGGTCCGTTTTCGCATGACGAAAACGAGATGGTTCGTGTGTGAAGGTTGGACGTTATTTTGGTCTGTCTCGTAAGAAGATTGTTTGATGAAATAGTAGAAGTGAAAACACGGTTTGTTTATTGAAAATGACCATGTTTTCGAAACAAGCCCTAGGGCTTGTTTGAAACAACACCAGAGCTTACGTGAAATATCCTGAGATGTTGCCTGCTTGGATGCGAGGTATCATGAGGCTAACAACAGGAGAGGATGATTCAGATGGACAGCTACCAACTAGATCAACAGACGATGGACGAGATGACGGAGGTATTGCTTCGACGCCTTCCTGACCGGCTTCAAGAAGATTTTGACGACTTAAAACTTGTGAGCATGGATCTTCTTTGTGATGTGAAGGAAGGAGAGCGCTTGACCCACCTCACCGTCTTTTTCAATACCAATATGATTCGACGGAATCGTCGTACATAAGAAAAAGGAATGGTTGTATACATGTATACATGTAGATTTGTATACGTGTATACATGTATATGTGTATACAGTTTTAAAAAGTCTTCATTTCTGTAGGTTCATGAACAAGGACTGAACTGGCTCTGGAGGGGGAGTCGTTTTAGAGAGGACCAGAAGGGGGGGAGACGTGATGAACGAGGGACTGCTTGATGACTATGCGTTCGAAGGGTTGGATCCGTTCGTCCGGACGGTCTTCTCGGAACTGATGGAACATCCCGAGTGGATGCGTGTCGTCGACAGGGAACATTGCGTCGAGAAGGTCGTCCGGTTCGATGAGGGACGGAACTCGCCTTACTTTCGCGTAGTGATCTATCTGGATGCGGAAGAGCGTCCGATCAAGAGCGTATATCAATATGGAACATGGGTGGTGGCGGATGGAGACGTCAGTTTCGTCGTCTCAGAGCTATCGAAGGATATATTCGAATATGAAGTGATGCATGTCCATTGGCTCATCAAGTATCGCTTCGAGGATTGGGGCGTGTCTGAAGACGGGGCATGGGAGAAGGAATGGTGATCCGGGCTCATGCGTGAGCGTCTAACGCCTTGTGGCGAAGTCGCTCATCGCACCGCTGCCTCCCTGACGGCCCGATAACAAGAGCTGCTGGTTCACCGCCGCATCTCTATGTTCCTGGCCCTTTCTGACGGGAGGCACGGAGCGTAAGAACAACACTAAAAGCAAGAACGTGGGCTTGTCGATCGACAAGCGAGGGAAACCATTCAGTCGAATGGTTTTTTGTTTTTACCTAGAGGCACTTTACTTTTCAAATCAGCTGTTTATCAATGGTTCTTAGAATAAGGATTGAGAATGAAAGAGTCTGCGTCGACATGTCTTCTGAATCGAGTGATTGATTTTTCTATTCAAGTTTGGAGCATGTGTACATTGTATAATACAATATATGTAAATGATGAGAAGGTAGGGAATTATATTGTATAAAGCTATATTAATTGCAGTCAATGAGCAACGTGACCATGAGATATCCGCTCTTCCGAATACGTTAAACGACGTAAGAGAAATCAATCGATTATTGACAGAAGAGCCCGCCGTATTCGATAAATCTGACGTCCAGATTTTATATGGGAATTTGACCACCAAGTCAATGTTAGATCATGCATTACATAGTTTTTTTGGAGATGCGTCTCCAAATGATGTCTTATTTCTCTACTGGGCAGGCCACGGGGGATTCAGTCAAACCAATGCGTATTTCATTCCATATGATGCAGGTATTCATGCCATAGGTGACACCAGTATCAACATGTCCGATGTCAGAGACCATATCGATCAAACAAAGGCCCGCACAGTCTTGAGCTTTTTTGATACGTGTCATAGCGGTGCGCTCATGCGATCAATCGACAATCTGATGGAGAGAGGGCTTGAAATTAAAGGGTTCGGTAAGTTCGTCATCGCAGCGTGCACGGAAAATCAGTTTGCTTGGGATCGAAACGGGCATGGAGCCTTCACAGATCATTTGATCCGTGGCCTAGAAGGTGGGGCGGCGAACCCGAGCGGGGAGATTGATATCTACACGCTCTATGCTTACGTCAGCCGGGCTCTCTCGAAAGAATTCGAGAATCAACATCCTGTCTTAAACAGCACGCTCTCCGGTCCACCTGTCATCATCAAGAATGTAAAGACGAGACAGGCCGAGTCGAATTTGTCACCACTCTTTGACGGTGGACAACGGGTGATCGACAATTCTGGAGACTGGTTTCTATTGGGAAGTTCGAGCGCACGTTACTTCTCCTATCGCTACAACAGTTCTGACAAGGCATACAGCTTGATCTTGAAGGCCGAAGACAACTCGAGAGGGGTCGAGGAGGTGCTCAAGCAGATGTGGAAAACTGAGCAACCTTTCGCGATTGAAGATACGGCTGAATATGTCCGCGTGGCCGAGGTGAATGTGGAAGTGGTCGGGGGTGAAAAAACAATCAACCTCAAGCTGGTCTCGAGTGAAGACAGACATGGCAGTCATATGTTTAGTGAAATGACAGTCAATGGTATTAAACCCGATGAAATCGCTAAGCTGAGAATCGATCACTATCTATTCAACAAAGAAGTTCCAAGACATGTCAGAATGGATCATTCGGAAACACTCATTTACGGGAATCCATCCGACTATGAGGTGTCCAATCGGTTAATCCCGGATTTGCTTGATCAGCATGTCACCCTGGAATGTATCAGACTACACCTCATAGCGGTCCTTGTATTCAAATCAATTGTGTCTGAAGTGAGCTCATTGCATTTATTTGTCGAACGCGGTGCCATCACGAGGATTACCATCGAAGGTAGGCGGCCCCGCGTCTACTCGAACGTCAATCCGTCAATAGTGTCAGTGGACGAACCGGTACATTTTTCATTGGACTATTGATACGATCCGCGTACATGAGTAAGCGAAAGACCATCAAATCAGAGAAGGCGGAGAGGCCAGATGAAACATGCCTTACCGGACACACGTTGGCTATATGAACAACTTTTGAACCATGGGCAACAGACCGCTGTCGATGACTTTGCGGCTAAATGCCCTATGCACGGGCAAGCGGAATTCGTAGCACAGTTATGGGAGACGGACGCGGAAATCGGAGGGATCGGCGGATACCAGCTTCCTAAAAACCCGATACAAAATCCGTTTCCCGGCGGAATGGAACGAACTTTATATAGGCCGTTGCAGTATGCGGCGAGCGAACTAGAGCGGGACGTAGCGCATGGGGCGCGATACATCGTTCAATATGCAGGCATGCACCTGGAGGCCGTGACACGTCAATATTTGATGCGATCGCAAAAGCTCGGGTCGCTTCGACACTCCCAGTCCACCTTAGGAAAAGCGGTCCATCAAATCGCCAAGCTACGAACGATAGATGAAAAGACGATTCAGAGCCTACTTGTATTCGTACGTTTGTACAACATGTCGAAACATGAGGTGAACCAAGACGAATCGAGAGACCGTCTATTCAGTGCGGAGGACGCACTGATCGCTTATCTGTCTGCTCGTATCCTAGGCTTCCGGTTGTTGACCGAGATCGGTTTGGTTCCATCATAAGCATGGTCATGAAACAACTGATGTCCTGACACCTCTTGATCAATGGTCAAGATGTCTAGATTTTTAAACGTGAAAGATATCAATCTTTTTAATCGAACAGGCCATGAAAGAATGAATCAGACCATCTTAAACGAGCATGTATATATTTCGATGTCGAAACGTATACATACTCGTTTTACCCACTATTCCAAAAGTGTTTAAGCAGGACACTCCTGTCTCTCGACATGAAAGAGGCAAAACGAATATCTATTACGAACAACTTCACAAAACGTGAAATGGTGGCGAATCATCTGTTGGCTATACCAGTATCGGAGAATAAAGTCATTCATCTACCAAATTAACAAATGATAATAATCCCCTTACAATTTTATTCATAGGTAATACGATAAAAATATAGTATAATTTTTCCTGTTAATTAATCTTAGTTTTTTATCTTTATACTTTTATTTTGTAAAGAATTCGACATCTTAATTTTTGAATGATATTTGATACAAAGAAAAAAAGATTGGAGATATACAGTTGAAAAATAGATTTTTAGACAAAATTAAAGTCACGCCATCTAACAAAAAAGTACTAAAAAATATCGTTACTCCCATGTTATGGGCACGAGAAAAAACTTCAATTCATAGGCATTCCTCACTTTTGAATAAATCATACAATTTTATGCAAGAGCCTGCTATTGGTGCATTGATTTATTGCCAATTAGGTACAGCAGAACATTCGGGTGTATACATAGGAAATAAAAATGTTATCGACTTAAATCGAAAAGGAGAAATTAAAAAAGTTAGTCTGAAAGAATTCACTGGTAACATCCTTAGTACAGATAAAGACATTTTTATTCCAGTAATGAAGCATGCAATGTGGCCATTAGGAGATGAAAACATAGCAAAAGAAGCGTTTAAAAATCTGTCAGAAAGAAGAAAATACAATCTTCTTGATGATAACTGTCATCAATTTGTAGCAGGCTGTATCATAGGGAACCTTGAAAATGATTGTAATTTTTTGTTTATGGTCAAAGAAGAGTTTTCAAAATTCTTGAGTGTAGAGGAATCTAACATTGTTTGGGTTCGCTGGAAGTGGTATTTAAATTAGGATGGCCAAATCTTCAATCGACTACATCGATAGATAGATAACATAGGGTTATGGAGTGATCATCTACCTATGAATCGAGTGTATTCGTTTTATGAAGGATTTCTCTCGCTTTTAATACAATGAACATGGTATTATTTAATGAGAACATCATTGTGTTAAAAGGAGGTCCGTCATGTATACAATTGATGAAGCATTTGAGATTCTATCGAAGACCAAGCTCACGACCCACAAGGAAACCGTCCGGAACTGGGTACGAAAAGGCGTGATACAGGCGGAACCGCTCGAGTCCCGTAAAAAAGGCTATCGAATCAGCGAGGAGGCTCTCGAGCAGTTCATCAAAAAACGGATGCCTGAAGGATGGGAGATGTATCCAAAGTCGGTGACAGGAGATGCTCGGGAGGTCGTCAAGAGTGAGGACGTGGCCCCATATCACGTCGAAATCGACGTGGAAGCAATCAAAGAGCAGGGGCGGATTGAAATGTGGCATCAAGTGGCCGGCCGCTGGCTGTGGGAAGGCGATTTTGAGATCAGTCGTAGGATGGTGCGGAACGCGGTCGCGCATAGACGTTATTCAAAAGAATTTGAACAGCTGGTTTGGGAAAGGTGTCTTAAGAACAGTGCCCCACGAAAAAAACCACGTGTCCTTTATTTGGTTGATGCGTTCTTATTTGAAGAAGAGCGGGTGCCATTTCACAAGGGTTTTGATATCAAAGAAGATCAAATCATGCAGGCATTGATTGAACACGTTCGTATGAATGCAAAGTCCGGAAAATATACAAATGAATCTAGTGTAAATAAATTCAAGATTTAGACGCTTCTAATGAAAAGGTGTACTCTCTTTAACATTGAGAATACACCTTTTGCAATTGTTGTTGTATTAAATGAAAGATTGCACCTATATTTCTAAAGATTAGACTTCACTCTTAAGAAAATCGTCAGCACGACACAGAGTGGTGACTAAAGTGGACCCCATTGTCAAGACACTAATTTTATAATAATAAGGTGAAAACAGTCATTCTTCTTGTCCTTGTCCCATCTTGCAGACCCAGCCTTTCCTATGCCAGGTTCTGTCAAGGGCGTATTTTCCCTTGACAGGGCCTGGGATGGGAAAGATAATTGCTCCGAGATGGCAACGATAATATGACTTTATTTAGGAAGCTTGGAAGCAAGGACATCAATATTTTCAATCACTGGTGGCTCTACGAAAAGTTCAGGAGCTTTCTCCATCAATGCCGCAGCCACTTGACCAGAAAGGTGTGCTTGACGACCTGTGTCGTCCGGGAATGCGTCAAAGATTCCGAATGTCGTAGGTCCAAGTCGGATTGCAAACCATGCAATCGTTTCTGACTCCTCCTGAACCACAGGTAGGGCCCCACGTAGGAAGCTTTCAACTTCCGCTTCTTTTCCAGGTTTTGCTTCAAGTCGAACCAATAGCGCTACATTAACCATTTTTCTATCTCCTCCTCAAATTAGAAATTTCATCCATATGTGAGAACTATAATTCTATTTTACCTTTAATATATACACATTAAAAATATATTGTTCAGTTATATCAAACTACTTAAACGTTTAATTTTATGAATAATTACTCCGGTTTAAATACGACTTTAATATTATTATCTCGTTTTTCATCAAATACTTTATAAGCCTCATCGGCTTTTTCTAAAGGAAAAGTATGTGTGATAATTTCAGTAGGATCAAATACTTCATCTTTAATCATTTCATATAATTTAGGCATTAAATGAATAACTGGTGCCTGACCAGTTGTTAAACGAACATTTCTATTAAATATTAAATCAAGTGGAAAGTTATCAGCTGGTGTACCATAAATTCCAGTCAGTTGAATTGTACCAAATTTACGGACTGATTCAGCGGCTGTAATAATCGGACTAATTGTTCCTCTTTGTTGAGATGTTTTTGAAAGTTTTGGTTCTGGACTTGATTGTGCGCCATCAAAACCAACACAGTCAATAACTACATCAGCACCACCACTAGTTTTTTCTTTCAATAACTTACCAATTTCTTTTTCTTTATCGAAATTATAAACTTCAACACCATTGTATTTTTTAGCATGCTCTAGTCTATGTTCGACATTATCGATTGCTATAACACGTTCGGCACCTTTTAGTTTCGCAAATTTTTGTGCCATTAAACCTATAGGACCACATCCTAATACAATAACAGTATCCCCAGCCTTCACACCTGCATGTTCGACACTCCAATAAGCTGTAGGTACTACATCAGATAAAAATAATACTTGTTCATCTTTTAAATCACTATCTGGCACAACAAAAGAAGAAAAATCAGCATATGGAACTCTTAAATATTCAGCTTGACCACCCCAAAAATTCCCATGCATTTTTCCAAATCCAAATAACGCACCGTTATCCATCTTCCAGTTTGCAGGTTCTTCATTAGATTGATCACATTGTGATTCCATTTGGTTATTACAGTAAAAACAATCGCCACAACCAATATTAAAAGGAATAACGACACGATCACCTTTTTTTAGATTCTTAACTTCTTTACCAACTTCTTCAACAATCCCCATTGGTTCATGTCCGATAACAAAATCTTTATCCATAAACATATCGCCTTGATGATATAAATGTAAATCTGATCCACAAATACCTGAAGCAGTAATCTTAATAATTGCGTCAGTTGGTTCAATAATCTTTGGATCTGCAACTTTTTTTACTTTCATTTTCTTTTTACCTTGAAATGTTACAGCCTTCATACACATTACTCCTTTATTATATAATATCTGTATAACACATTATTAATACCCCTAATTTTAAATGATAAAACCTTTATACATATATTATTACCTTTACACAAGATTAAATATTCAACAAACTATTTATTTAATTTTACTTCTTAATTATCGAAAGATTTATCAGCTATGTGAATACCTATTAATTCACTATCTTTATTAAGGATAGGGGCTCATATTGCCCAAATGAAGTATCAGCTTAGTATATCTTCTTATTACATATACTTGCTTTTACTTTACCATCACTAAAAATATCTTACTTTTTTCACCACTAAATACACTCCTCTTATTTTTGAATGTAATTAGATAAATGTTTCCCAGTTACGCTATCTTGTATGCTAAGGACACCTTCTGGGTAACCACTGTATAATAATCTTCCTCCTTGTTGACCAGCAGCTGGTCCCATATCAATTAACCAGTCTGATTCTGTCATCATTGACAAGTTATGCTCGATTAGAACGACGGTATTACCTTCATCCACTAATTGATTAAATAATTCGATCAGCACATGGATATCCCTTTCATGTAACCCTGTTGTTGGTTCATCAAAAATAAAGATGTGGTCAGTCACTTGATTGATTAAATACTCACTGAGCTTTACACGTTGAATTTCTCCACCTGAAAGTGTGTCCAATGATTGTCCAAGTGTCATATAGCCTAGACCAGTGGCAGCGAGGGATTTTAATATCTCCAGAATTTTATGATGTGTATTGAAGTAATTTATTCCTTCTTCCACCGTTAATTGTAAGACATCTGCAATAGAGTAACCATCTACTTTAGCATCTAGAACTTCCTGTCTATAACGTGTTCCATGACATACTTCACAAACTTGTGAAAAATCAGGCATAAACGCAAGTTCTGTTTTAAGAATTCCTTTTCCTTTACAGTTTGGACAAGCACCTTCAGAATTATAGCTGAACATACTTTTCTTTAGCCCTGTCTCCTTACTGAAAAATGCTCGTAATTCATCAAATGTATTGGTATAAGTTAATATATTTGAACGATTTGAAACATTAATAGCTTTTTGATCGATGAATATAACATTTTTAATCTGTTTAAACCCAGTTTTTATGAGCGTACTCTTACCAGAACCAGCAACCCCTGTAATAACAGAAATAGCATTTTTAGGGAGATACACTTCAACATTTTTGACGTTATTTTTTGTAACTGGACCGATATGAATCATTTCTTGAGATGACCTTGGAACTTTTAGTTGATGTTTTTCTTTGAGTTCTTGTCCAGTCGCAGTGTGGGAGTCGAGAAGTTGATCGTATGTTCCTTCAAATGTAATTCTACCCCCATTTTTACCGGCACCTGGTCCTACGTCAACAATGTGATCTGCAATCTTAATAATATCAGGATCGTGTTCAACCACAATAACTGTATTTCCTTTATCCCGAATAGACATAATTATGCGATTGATATTTTCAATATCTTCAGGATGCAGTCCAACACTCGGTTCATCGATAATGTATACGAGATCGGTCAGTGGGCTACTTAAATGACGAATAAGCTTAATACGCTGAGATTCACCACCTGATAATGTAGGTGTTTCTCGACCAAGTGTCAAATAACCAAGTCCAATATCAACTAGAGATTGAAGTTGCTGTTTAAGCGGCTTTACAATATATGCAGCTGTTTTATCAGTAAGATAGTCTAAAAACAGGATATTTTCTACGATACTTTGATTTGTAAAATCAGCAATATCTGCACCGTTAATTTTGCAGCTTAAAATACGTTGATTTAAACGTTTTCCGTGACAGTTAGGACAAACCATTGTCGTTACAACACGCTCATATTCATCCGGCCACCTGCTTTTTTCATAGCCATCATTAATAATAAACAGTCGCCTGAATCGATAGACGACCCCTTCATATTTTGCAGTACGGGGCCATTCTTCAGGAGGATTGGTCAGTTTGGTCGGCTCTAAATAAAGTAATTGATGCATCTCTTCCTTCGAATACTCTTTCAGCTTCTTATCATTATCAAATAGACCCGAATGCGTATAGCTTTTACCACGCCAGTGATCTGGTCCGAATGTAGGAAAATTAATTCCATGTTCGTTTAAAGATTTGTCATAATCCAGCAATTCATCGATATCAATTTCCTCGACATATCCTAAGCCTTGGCATCTCTCACACATTCCTGCCGAATTATTGAATGAAAATTCATTTGAATATCCGACAAATGGTTGACCAATACGAGACCATAGTAGACGAACAGCAGAATAAATGTCGGAAATTGTACCTACTGTAGAGCGCGAGTTACCACCAAGTCTTTTCTGACCAATGACCATTGAAACAGGAAGATTTTGAATGGAATCTACATCAGGTTTCTCATAATGAGTTAATTGATTCTGTATATATGTAGAATAAGTTTCATTGAGTAGACGCTCAGATTCAGCTGCAATCGTACTAAATACTAATGAAGATTTTCCAGATCCTGATTTTCCTGTAAAAACGGTCAATTGATGCTTTGGAAGACTTAACGAAACATTTTTTAAATTATTTTGTCGTGCACCTTTGATGATGATATTTTTCATCCCAAACTTCCTCTCCATAATTAAATATATTTATATTTTTTACCTTTTTAACGAGAAATAAGTTTATAAGTATCAATTTTAAAGTTCCAAATTTTTAGCTGAATTTCCGATTATATTCTATTAAAAAATTTAGGGAAATTCTATAATCAAGTTAGCCACCTACGGTGTGCTTTAAAAAATTTAAATGTACGCAGATTGTAAAATTAAGCTAGACAACTAAAAAAGCCTTCTGTGCTAAACTTAATATGTATTTCCGACCAAAGAAAACATTAAGGAGTTAGCACAAATGGCCTATACACACCTTACCACGGATGAACTTGCGTCCATAGAATTATATTACCACCAGAAAATTTCGGTCAGTGAGATCTGCCGGAGAATTAAGCGTTAAAGAGAGATCGTCTATAATGTAATTAATGCACTCAAAGCAGGTATATCTGTACTGGAATTCTATCAGAACGATAAGAAAAGAAAATCTCTTTGCAGAAGACGTAGAATCGTCCTTCCTAAGCATCAGATCAGTTATATTCAAAAAAGGATAGCCGACGGCTGGACACCTGACACCATCATAGGCAGAAATGAAGAATCTATCAGCTGTTCTGTTAAAATTCTGTACAGAATGTTCAGAGAAGATATTCTTCCTGTTCACTCACTTCCGATGAAAGGGAAAAGAAAACCTAACAGTCATCATGAGAAAAGAGGTCGTCAGACTTTCAAACGTCACATTTCAGAAAGAACAGTTGAATTTCCTGACTTTGATAAAGCGTTCTAAAGTGGATCCCATTGTCAAAACACTAATTTTATAATAATAAGGTGAAAACAGTCATTCTTCTTGTCCTTGTCCCATCTTGCAGACCCAGCCTTTCCTATGCCAGGTTCTGTCAAGGGCGTATTTTCCCTTGACAGGTCCTGGGATGGGAAAGATAATTGCTCCGAGATGGCAAGGACAGTAACCTACTGAAAATAGATGGATGCCGGTGTCCTATAACCCAATGACTGGTGGGGACGTTCCCAGTTATAGAATTCCATGTAGTCACGGATGTTCTGTCTCGCTTCTCTTGGTGTCCCGTAGTCCTTCAGATAGACCTCTTCGTACTTGAGGCTCCGCCAGAAACGTTCGATCATGATGTTATCCAGTGCCCGACCCTTGCTGTCCATGCTGATTTGGACGGCAGGCTGTTCCTTCAGGAGGTGGATATATTTGGAACTGGTGAAGTGGCTACCCTGGTCACTGTTGAAGATGTCCGGCTGCCCGATCGTGAAAGCCCGCCGGACGGCATCCAGGACAAAACCTATTTCCAGTGTCTGGTCCAGTTCCCAGCTGATGATATACCGGGAGTGCCAATCGATGATGGCTGCCAAATACATCCAGCTATCCTGCAGGCGGATATACGTGATATCAATGCCCCAAGCCTGGTTGGGACGGGTAATGTTCACCCCTTTCAGTAGGTATGGATAAATGCGATGCTGCAGGTTGCGTTTACTCAGATTGGGGCCTGGATAGAGAGCCTGTATGCCCATCTCGCGCATGTGACGCTGGACCCTCTTGCGGTTGATATTCACCTCTTCATTTTTCAATACTTCGGCAATCCTGCGTGACCCGTAGAACGGATATTTGGTGTAGATCTCATCAATCCTATGCTTGATGGCAACCTCTTCAGGCGAAGGGGCAACCGGCCTGTAATAAAGGCTGGAACGATTGAGCCCAAGCAGATCGGCCTGTTGGGAAACAGGAAGTTTACTGTTTCCCCATTCCATCATCTCTACCCGTTCCTGTCTAATCGTGGTAGATGCCAGATTTTTTTTTGATCCACGACAGCTGCGTGGTTAACTTTCCGACTTCTGCATAGAGATTTTCCAGTTTCTCTTCATAGTCGGCTCTCATCTTCTCTTGGTCCTTGTTCTGTTTCTTGAACACTTGTGGCATCTCTGACAGGAAATGTGTTTTCCACTTATGCAGCTGGTTCACATGGATGCCATGTTCGGAAGCAATCTGGCTCATTGTTTTTTCTTCCTTCAAGATTTCCAACACAACTTGAGTTTTGAATTCGGGTGTATATCTTTTTCGTTTCATATACCTACCTTAACATCTCCTTTTTCGTGTCTGAAATCTTGGGTCCATTATAAAGAGACAGGGTTATGTGGTGCGCGTGGCATCGATCAAGAATTTATCCATGACGTGGATGCAACCATCGTGTTGGACCGTCGGGGCACACGCGACATTGTCACCGGATGTCGAGGCATGTTCGATTTTTGTGAAGCGTCTTATGGAGAACTGTTCGAAAGAGCGGGGCGATTGGTCGGAATGAACGACTGGAAGGCGACGCGCAACGGGGGATCAAGTGATGCAAAAGTATTTGCGGAATTCGGTATTCCGTCTGTGAATCTATCCATCGGTTACCGTGACGAGCATACAGACTTCGAGGAAGTTGACTATTGTGCAACATTTGAGACGGTGGTACTTGTCGAAACAGTCCTTAGTCATCGTCTGATTCAACAAAATAGCTGAAAAAATAGGAAGGCAGCACTTGAAAAAAATGCTGCCTTCCTATTTGCAATTTTCCTTGTATTAAAATGATTCTATTTTTATTCCCCTACCATTCCGTCATTATCGTTATCACGCATATAGGGGTAGAGCCAATGGTCGCTCATGATCGGCATCGTGAAACCGGCGTCTTTCGCTTCCTGGATCGTCACCTGACCGTTGCCATTCGTATCTACGCTCGAGACATCGCCTGTGGCCTCAGGTGCAGCTGCGGGTTCCGGTTCACCTTCTGTTAGGCCGAGTGCTGCATTCACTTCATCCGGGTTAACGTTGTCGAAGGAATCGGTGACGACATTTCCTTTGACCGTATAGGTGTATTGGTAGTGTGACGGAATATAAGTTTTCGTATCCGGATAGGTAATGATCGCCTCGAAGTCGGTCGCGCCGCCGGCCATACGGATGACGTCCTCCATATAGGCCTGGTCCCCGTAGCGGTTGAGCGTGCTATCTTGTGGTGTGATGTTGTAGGCGTTCGAGACGCCCCCGAGCGAGTCAGCGATGACGTGGCCTTCATCGAGATCACTGTTTTCGACGCCTGAGACCTTCGCCTCGTCATGATAGTAACGGCCATCCGAGGTCACATCCTCCGAATCATCATCCTGCAAGATGATCTGATCGGCGATGACACGAATCAATTGACCATGTTCGTTCGTGAACGCCCAATACTCGCGATCTCCATATCCGATATCGACGACGACGTTCGCCTCACGGTACCCGGACAAGTCCCCACCATCAACATTGATCAGTTTATAGCCGGAGAATTGATTGTTATCCGAATTTGTGACCGTTTCTTCGGCTGTTGCAGGTTCTTCTGCAGTCGTCTCCGTATTTGCGTCGTCTGTGCTCGTTTCGGTCGTCTCGACGACTTCTTCTGTTTGAGTAGCAGGCTCCTCTGCTTTCTCATTTGTAGAAGGGGTGTTTTCACTGGTACAACCGGCCATCAGCAGGATGGCCAAAGGCAAGGCTAAGTAGGTAAATTTCATTTTGTTCTCCTTATAGCATGTATATATGTAGATGAGTCAATACGATCTATGTTCAATTATATCCTCCGCATGTTTACGATGCGCCAATCCTTCACGTTTTGTTCGTCCATATGTTGAGTGACGCGTTCGATCATTCTAAATCGTTCGCGCTGACAAAAGTTGTAGGCTTCTTCCGGTAATGGCAGTTCGACCTCAATCGTGACTTTCACTTTTTTTCTTCGTTTGTTGAATCGATTCAGCAAATGATGTTCCAGCTTCGTGATGAACGCGTCGTCACCAATACCCTCTTCTGACTTCAGTACGCCGGTTATCTCAGGACTGATTCCATCAAGGTGGTGTTTGATTTCAAACGGTGTCGCATCTAAGTACTCGCAGAGGTGATCAAAGCGCAGTAACTCTGTACCGTGATATTGCTGGATCCATTCTTGAAGTCGCATGAGGAGAACCCCTTTTTAGTTCAAGTGTACCTCGTAGGGTTTTAACAAACAGTGACGAAGTCGTGTACAGCGTATGTAAGGTGCCGCACATGAGACTTGTTCGATTTCGTAATTCTGTCCTTCCTTAAAAACGGACTTTGTTCTGAGCCTCCATCTCTGCCAGCTTTGCCTTTTTCACATCAGGATCAGTGGTGAACCGATAGCTGCTTCCCTCATGGATCCAGGTCTCATCAAGGATAATGCCATTCATAATGTGGCGATACGGCATGGCGGTACATAACGTGTATCCCTTCAGATAGTGTGCAGCTTCCTGAATGGAGACACACTCCTTTACTTCTACCCCGTCTTTAAAAATCAGGACCGGTTTATACGTCTTGTTTATTGCGATTGGTTTTCGTAAATCCATTTCTCTCACTCCTCCTATCATCACACCTTACCTATTTATGTATGTGGTCAACCGCAGGAATTAGAAGCTATTTAACAAATAGCGGATTATAATAAAGGTGTGTTGGATAATTTTACAATAATTTTAAAGTGGAGTGATAGAAGATGAATAAATTGATCAAGATTGGGAGTGCCGTTCTATTTAGTGGAGCGCTATTGGTGTCACCATACGGGGAAGCATCAGCCGCTACGAGCATTAAAGTCCATTACATCGATGTCGGACAGGGAGACGCCATCTACATCAAGATGCCGAGCGGTGAGGACGTCATCATCGACGGGGGTAACAAAGGAAAGGGCGATGCCATCGTCGCCTACCTCAAAAAGCAAAAAGTTGACGATATCGAGGTATTGATCTCGACGCATCCGGATGCGGATCATATTGGTGGATTAGACGAAATCCTAGATGCCTATCGTGTCGAGAACGTCTACGCGCCGAAAGTGAAGCACACGACCCAGGCTTACAAAGATTTTCTGCAAGCCGTCAAACGGGAAGGGAAGACCATCAAAACGGCACAGGCCGGCGTGAAGCTACCGATCAAAGGCGTCAGTGCGAAGTTTGTGGGTCCGGTCAAATCCTACTCGAACAGTGACTTGAACAACTGGAGTGCAGTCCTTCATGTAACGTACAAGAAGAACACGTTCTTGTTCACGGGAGACGCGGAACACGTTTCTGAGAAGGACATGATGGCGAAGAAGCAGACGCTCCGTGCAGATGTCTTAAAGGTGGGACATCACGGTGCCAAGACGTCGACAAGCAGTACGTTCCTGAACACGGTCAAACCGAAGCATGCTATCATCAGTGTCGGGAAGAACAGCTACGGCCATCCGACTTCCGAAGTGGTGACGAACTTGAAGCGTCAAAAAACGAACACGCTTCGCACAGATAAGAATGGCACGATCATCATTACAGGGAACGGTTCAAGTTATGCCGTAAAGAAATCAAGATGAAGCGACGGAGAGGTATCATCGATCGATTTGAAGGGGACTTGGCTGTCGTCGAATTCGGAGAAGTGATGGAGGATATTCCAAAGTCACGACTTCCAGACACGGTTCAACCTGGTGACGTGCTTTGGTTTTATGAAGATGGGAAAGTTGAAGTGGACGCCAAGGAACGCAAACGATTATCGAGTGATATCGATGAGTTGATGGATGAGCTTTGGGAAGATTAAAAACGAGTATCAATTATTCATGATTGTATTTTTAAAACTTACAAATCAGTATTTTTTAATAAAGACAAATCGGCAAATAATTTTTATCTAAATATAAAGCTCGATTGACATTGAATAAAAACTGATATAAAGTCAACAGCATAATATTCACTAGGAGGATTGTTAAGAATGATGCACGCCGGGAGATTACGCCACCACACTTTGAACAATGGCTAATTGAATATGTTCAAAGGCTCTGTTTTCATAAAACAGAGTAAATGGGAGTAGTCTGCACATTTTTATAAATCTTTGACGAAGAAACCACACACTTACAAACATAGCAGATTTACAACTCTTTTTGTCGTGTCCTTTTATTTTTGATAATGGACGCTTCTTGGTTGTAGCTCATTTACTCTTGATCACAGACACCATTTTGTCTGTGATTTTTTTATGACTTCATTTAGTTAAGTCTAATTAGAAAAGATTGAAATGAAAAAGTATTAAAAATGCATACATTTCACTTGCTTATCGCACAACATAAAAATTGGAGGAACAAATCATGAACGAATTTAAACGGCTTGCAAAAAATAAAGGATTAGATGTGTTAGAGAATAGCATTGTGGTAAATGAATCGGGTGTTGATTTTCAAGTTGCTTATGCAAAAGATACGCTTGGTAGCAAGTGGATACTAAGAATTCCTCGAAGATTAGATTCGATGAGGAGCGCCTTGAAAGAAAAGGGGGCACTAGAAATTATGGAAGAACATGTGAGTTTTCAAGTTCCAAATTGGTCAATTTTTGATGATGAACTAATTGCGTATAAGCAATTAGATGGTGTTCCGGTTGCAACAATTGATGTAGAGCAACAAGATTACATCTGGAGTTTTGACAAAGAGAATACACCACAATCTTACTATCAGTCATTAGGTAAAGTGTTGGCAGAACTACACACATTACCACATCGACACTTCAAAGAAATCGGTATCAAAACTCTATATGCTAGAGATTTAAACAGTTCAATGAAGATACGGATGGAGAAGGTGAGACAGAAGTATCATGTGAATTCAGAGCTATGGGAGCGTTGGCAAGAATGGTTGGCGAATGATTCGCTATGGCCATCGCATGTAGGTGTAAGCCACGGGGATTTACACCCTGGCCACATATTAATAAATAAGAATTTTGAGGTCTCTGGTTTGATAGATTGGACAGAAATTAGTATTGCGGACACATCTGTGGATTTTCTATCACATCTATTACTGTTTGGTAAGGATGGTTTGACAAAGTTACTCGATGCTTACGACAATGCAGGCGGAAGAACATGGCCAAGAATGGATGAGCATATAATTGAGTTGTTAACAACCAGCGCAATAACTGTAGCTGAATTCGCAGAGATATCTGACCTACAAGATATGCGTGAAACAGCTGCTCATATGCTTACACAAAATGTATGAGGTAAAAGCAATGGCAGCGCTCTGAAATTGAAAAGGGTATGATTTTTTAAATCATCATACCCACGAATGTCACCAGAGTCTTTCGATGTTAAACAATGAAATTCTTGAAAGGGACTTTTGTTCTTCATCTAACAACACGTCATGCCAGTGATTTTCAAGCGATTTCAGGACCGGTCTCTCCAAACGATTGGTTTTTTCAAGATGGTGTAAAGGATGTACGGCACTTTCCGGGACGAAGTGACCACTGACCAATGGTTGATTCGGTAATGCGATTGTATAAGCCACAAGCTGATCTTCACTGAAGTCATGATTATTGGCGATGCCGAACTGCTGAAACCCGAGACCCCTACCATGAATATACATGAGCGGCTCATCGACGCGATCCATCTTCAGGTTCGTCTCGAGGGCCGCTTTTGCGTTCAGATAGGGCTCCACCTCCTCGGGGAACACACTTTGTACGGCATGCACCCGTTCATAAAGACTGAGGTCAGCGTCTTTCCATCCCATTCGCCGCTCCAGCTGTTCAAGGTAATCAAGAGGGCTCTGTTCTTTCTCCTGTTGTAAGGTGTGTACTTTTTCTAAGTGTGACTCGATATGGTCAAGAAAGGTCGCGGACGTCTGATGGACTTCCTGCAACAATTGTTCCTTGTCTAAAAGTTCCTTGTCTTTCGTCCAACCGGCCAGATAGGAGAGCGAGAAGTCGTCCGTCGGGAACCCGAGTTGATGCGAGACGACATAGGCGACCATCTCGGCTTGGAACTCCTTCTCGGGTGCCGTGAGCGGTTGGTCTCGTTCAAAATTCCGCTCCTGGTTGTGCAGCTCCGCATGGGCGAGCTCGTGGATCAGGACGCTGATGTCCTCGATCGACGTGTTTCGTGGGTTCAAGGCGATTGCATGTAGCTCCGGATAGTAACAGCCCTTCGCCGTCCCGATCTCGTCGAGGGGTTCCTCCAATAGTGTCACATTCCGGGCATCCGCGAGCGTCGTCAAGGCGTCACGGATGTCTTGTTCGTTCTCGAGCCCGCCGTCCCGGTGATACCGTTTGAAGATGTCCGAGACCTCGATTCCTTTTTCACGCGCATCGGTCTGCGTGTACTCGAACACGTGACCAATCTTGAAGTACATCATCTTGCGTGACGGGATGCGTCCTTGTTTCACACCGTCCTTGATCGGCTTCGGTGCCTTACTGAGCGGTACCCATTCGTCCTTATGCAGGGCGTACGTCACTGGACTTGGGACGAACACCTTGATGCCACGTTCGCCTTTTTGCACCTGTGCGCCTTGCTTCTCCCAGAACGGATAAGAGCCGACCGCGACCGCACCAGGAAATTGGGACTCGATCAAGACCGCGTTCCGCATCGAGTATTGATGGAACTTACCGAGGAACTGTAGATGTTCTCGAATCTTTTCTGGGCTCTCGAAGTAGCTGTCGATCTGTTTTTCCATCTGTTCCGTCAAAGCCTCGAGCTCGGCTTTCCGTTCTTCGTTCGTCTTCATCTTGGCCATCGTGTCAGACTCCTTCCTTCAACAAGTCGGTGACAGAGTCTTCAGTATCCGTAAACTCGTTCAGTTCACGTTCGAGTTGTGGCGACATTTCCGGGATGTCGAGTAACAGCCGTGTCCGTTCGAAATTGACGGGAAGCAAGACGATCTCGTCTTGCGCGATGGCGGTTAAAAGCTGATGCTCAGACATTGATATCAGAATGTCGTACCGTTTTCCATAGATGAGGACCGTGACGGTTTTCGGTTGAAGCGTCAACAGTTGTCCCATCGTGAAGGGACGTTCAAGTGGTCGCATAAGATTCATCCTCTCTCGAAAGTTAGTGTGTCCTTCTTCTGTTTTTGATGCTCGATGCGTTCCTGGACGATACGTTCTGCCGTCGCGAGGAACGTCGGCTTGAACTGGTCCGTCGTCATAATGTCCTCGATTCCCTCGGTCTGCATGAGCGCCTGCAGGAGCTCAGTCAGGATCTGTCCGTGACGGTCAGAACGGTTCGCGGCGAGCCGAATCCGCTCGAGTTCCGTTGAAACCTGTTCATTCATCATTTCCTCGATATGACGGGAGACCTGCGTGCTGATCGAGCGGGTAAGGAACTGCATGTCCCACTTCTCGTCGGCCAGTTTTCTACGTTCTTCTGCGATATGGTCGATGACCTGACCGAGGTGGCCGAAGCGTTTGTCGTCGGCGAACTCTTCTAAATACGCGACCGTCTCCGGTTTCAATCGAAGACGGATCTGTCTCAACTCTTCCATCGTCCTCCCTCACTTTCCATATTCGATGTCCCGCTCCAGCTGTTCGAAAGCGCGTTGGTTATTCAAATGTTCGAACTCGTCGTTCATGTGCCGCTCAATCCGGTAGAGTGATTCGTTGAATATCTTTTGTTGTTTGAACGCACGTCGGACCGGATGCTTGGGGGTCTTATTTTTCTCGAATATCACCTGTTCTTTTGACAAGTCGCACATCTCGGAGAGGATGGCATTCCCCATCCGCGTGTAGAGGTCCTGTCGCTTCGTCGTCCGGTACCGCTCGGCCTTCTCCGTGTCGCCGTAGCTACGACGATGGAACGACACCTCTTGCTCGAGCCGCTCGTTGAAGGCCTGGAACTCTGATTTGAAGTGAATGTCGATGTAGCGGTCGGTCAAGCGGTCGAGCGATTCACGGAGTGGCTGCATCCCGTTCATGTTGTAGCGCCATTGACGTTTGTCCTCCGGCAACCGTTCATAGATGTCCTTGAATTGACGGACGAGTTCGGGATGCAGGACACGGTTCGAGAGCATTTGAATCTTCCGGTTTCGTTTATGGGTGACCAGTTCGTCTCTTATGAACGCATTCAGTTTCTCCTGTTCTTTCGTCCGGTCGGCGAGGGAATGGATGACCTTCGACTTCATCAGCTCGATCGATTTTGGTTTGCGTTTGCCGCGCTCGCGCATATGGCTCGTCTCGACGATGGCGACATGGACGTGGATGTTGTCGGTGTTGTAATGCACGGCGCCGGTCCAGTAGGCATGGACCATCTTTTCTTTTTGGAGCATCGCCTCGACCGCGTTCCGTGTCGCCTGGATCAACCGTTTCTCGTCGACGAGGTCATCGTGGAGCACACCGGTCTCCCGTAGCCAGGCGTTATCGAACGAGATGACGTCCTGCCAGAGGATGCTCCCGTCCGCTTGTGCGTGTTTGAAGATGTCACGGACGGTGCGACGCTTTTCTTGGTCCAACCGGTCGTCCTCGCGTGTGAAGAGACCGCTCGATTTCGTCTCGTCTTCCATATAGTCGTGATACGTCTCGAACTGATCGGGGCTGTCTTTCGCATCCGGTCGATTGATGTAATCGAGGTATGTCGTGTAGCGACGTGACTTCTTTTTTGTGCTCGGCACCTTGAACTTCGACTTGATGACGACGCCCGGTGTCTCACGCATCCTGCATCACCTCGTTCAACAAACGGGTCACCTCGGCGAGCTCGTCTGCGCTCCGTTTCAGGTGGAGCGTGTTCGCCTCGAGCTGTCGTTCGAGCCGCTCGACCTGCGTCGATTGGATGCCGTTCGCACACCAGGAGGCGAGCAGTTCTTTCAAGTATTGTTGCCGGGAGCGGTTGTGTTCCTTCGCCCATTCATCGATTTGCTTCACGATGACGGGGTCGATGTCGCGGAGTAACAGATCCATCTGCCTGACCACCTTTCTAGAGGCTGTATATTGCCGAGGTCCTAAAAGTTCGTTCAAAGAGCATAAGGGGAAACTGCTATCACTTGTCGTGATAGCCCAGGCAGAGCCTGGGGTTTCCGTGATATCACCAAAAGTCTGAAAATGGCACGAAATGTGCCAGTAAAACCAGCGATTTGGCACGAAATGTGCCACTTAAATCGATAGTTCCCGGAGCCGGACGCGCAATTTGTCGTGCTTTTCTTCGAGCGCTTGGACCGACTGTTCGAGCTTTTCAAGTTCTAGTGTGAGCTCGTCACGCTTCCGGACGAGGTCGAAGATCTCGTTCTCCTGTTCGACCTGTTCGTCGAGCGAGAGGTAGGGAAGTTCGTCTTCAAGTTCCTCTTTGTCACGGTCGAGTCGCTCGATCTGTTGCCGCTGCGCCTCGACTGATTGTTGCGTCGTTTCCACCTGTCGTTCGGTCTCCGCGAGCTCATCCTCGACGAATAGTCTCGTGAAAGTTGTCTCGTCAGATGAGGTATGGTTCGCCTGTTCGATGGTCCGACGGTCGGCATAGAGGGACGTCAACAGACTGCTCTCTCGTTCCTCGGGTGTGAGTGATTCGATTGCTTGTGACTCGTCCACCCCATAGATTCGGATGGCGAGCTGGTCGAAGTCGTTCGGCACGTCCTTCAATTCGAGCACGTACTGATTGTTCCGTTCATACAGCGATGTGACTTCCTTCTCGGAATCAGGACGTGCCTTATAGACGTAGCGGAAGAGATGATCGTTCGTGTTACCTGGTGCTTCATCGAGTGAGAGTCGAATGCGCATTGTCTTCGTCTTCGTATCGTAACTAGACGCGTGGAGCGTCACGGTCTCCCCGTTCGGGAGTCGGATTGCCTCGTTGATCGGCGTCTCATTGACCGGTGCCTCTTCAGCAAAGAAGAACGACGAAGTACCGAAAAAGAGGAAGCCGATGACAAAGAATACGCCGAGTCCGAGGTAGAACCGGGAGACGTTCTGGGTGAGACGCCGTCGCGTTTGTCGTCGCATCTAGATCCCTCCTTTCGGTGTCAGATCTTCCATTTCTGTGACGACCAAACGTCCGTCGATGGACTCGAACGTCAGGGCCAACAGTTCTTGCGTCGTCTCTTCATAACCCGTCTCGGTGATCAACAGGTCTTGTTCGAATCGCACGAGGCAATCTTCTCCGGAGACAGAAGGGAACACCTCGATGTCGCGGACGATCGTCTCGAACGTGCCGACGTCACTGCCGTCAGCGGCGAAGAGCGTGGCCGCGAGTTCCTCGGACATGACACCTTTCGCCTGTCGTTTCTGGGTCGTGTAACTGTCCTTCGTGATGGTAAAGGCATACTCGATGAAGCGCGTCGCGCGTGTCACCAGCTCTTCCATTCGTTCCGTCTCCGTCGAAGCGACGACTGGTGCAGTGTCTGACGGCGTATTTTCGGAGGTTGCCGATTCAGAGTGAGTGACGCTCTCATTTTTCGTCTCGCTCGTGTCTGAAGTACTCGTGACAGCCGTCGCTTGTTGATAGAAAAAGACGTTCGCTGCGATCGAAATCAGGAGCAGTACCCCGAACAGATATGCGAGGTGACGTGCGGTGAAGTTCATTCTTCCTCCTCCTTTTCATACATGCATGACTTATAATCCGAAGACCGGGGCGGGATTGATATGACCGGACCATTCAGCCGTCTTGATCTCGAAGTGCAGATGGTTCCCGCTCGAACGGCCGGTCGTGCCGCAGTACCCGAGCGCTTGCCCAGCGTCGATCTGTTGACCCGTTTGGACGCCAAGACGACTCAGGTGCGCATACGCCGTAATGTAATTGTCGTGCTGGACCTGGACGAGATTGCCGTATGGTCCGCGGTTCCCGCTATAGATGACGGTGCCGCTCTTGACCGCGTGGATCGTGTCGGACGGGGTGCAACTGAAGTCGATCCCGGTGTGGTTGTCCCGTTGTCCGAAGACGACGCGCCACCCGAAACGCGATGTCACGTTGAGCGGGATGGAGAGCGGAGAACGTAACCCCGACAACAGTTCTTTCGTGATAATCCCATCGGCGACGGCGACCGGCGCGAGGTATTTCAACACCGCGTCGACGTATTCGATGTCCCCGTAACAGGCGCCGTGCTGGACCGCACTCGGGCGATGACAACGATAGACATCGGTATGTTTCACGCGTTGGTACATCATCTGAGAGAACGAGATGGCGAGCTCTTTCGAGTACCGTCCTCCGTTCTGTTGCACATAGTCAATAAAGCCGCCTCCGAAGTTGTAACTCTGTAGCGTGAGCTGCACGTCACGGTTCGCCCGTTCGAAGACGGAGGCGAAATGTTCGACGCCGTAGACGATGCTCTCCTCGGGGGAGGTGATGCATCCAATGCGTCCACACTTCGATTCGCTCGCCTGCATCGGGTCGTTCCCGCGTCCGCCACTCTCCTGCATCATGAGCGCGAGTACGAGGTTCGTTTGTTCGGCCAGTCCGTGCTTCGACAGTTCCGATTCGACCAAGGCTCGATATTGGAGCACCTGGTCGCTCACTTGAAGACCGCCCGCCGTGTCGAACGTGACGTCGGTCGGTAGTTCGTTCTGGACACCTGTGAGCGTGTCGAGGATGCCGACGACGAGGATGACAAGGAACAAGACGAGTGCCGCGATGCCGAGCAGGATGAGTCGCCACTTGAGCGTCACGAGCTGCCATTTCGCTGTGATGGCGAAGCGCGCCGTCCGTTTCGCGGCCGCCCACATCAGGCACCTCCACCGAACAGGGCGAGCTCCTCGGGCGCGACATCGACGTCAAAGATGAGGTTCTGCACGCCGGAAATGCTGAGGACGACACGCCCCGTCTCGAGCGAGGGGATGATGCGCATCTCGGAATTTGAGAGTTGGCCATCAAACACCGTTTGGATGATCGGGATGCTCTCCGCGTCCTGCTCGCCGATAATCTTGTATTGCGTCAATTGGAAGAGCGACTTGACGTTCTCGGCGTTCTCGGACTTCGATCCGGCCGGCACGAAGTCGGTGATCAAGTGCGACACGAAGAAGATGCCGCCGAAATACTTGCGTGCCTCGCGCATACAACGTTGCAGATACAGGATGGCCGGTTGGGCGATGTCGCGCGTGTTGATCAAGTGGTGCGCCTCGTCGATGACGATGAGGTACTTGCATGCCTCCTCGGTCCGGAGCACACCCTGGTTATAGGCTTTCAGTTGACTCGAGCCGTTGGCAATCATCCCGTCCCACAGCATGTTCATGAGCGAGAACACCTGCGCCTGGAACACCTCGTCCCGTAGGCTTGTCAGGTTCCGGAGCGGGAACGACACGATGAGCTCTTCGTCGAACCGGTCGATCGAGGAGTGTCCGTCGAAGATGTTGCCGTAGTTATGGACGAGGTTCGTGACGGCGAGTTCGATGTTCTCGAGGCGCCGGACCCGGTTCGGACTGATCGCATCCTTGATCGAGGTGCGCGTGTCATCCGTATAGAGCTCGCGCCGCACGAGAGTTAAGAAGTCCGAGAACGTCGGGTACCGGTTCGCCGGGTGCGTCGTGATCGGCAGTTCGCCTTGTTCGTCCCAGAGTCCGTGCCGAACGTATAAATCGCGAAGCAGGATCTCGAACTCGTTCGTCTCTTCCTGCGTCGCCGCCGGGTTGATGTAGTGATAGAATACGGCCATCTTCGAGAGATGCTGCATGAACGAGAGTGCCTCGTTGGCACTGCCGTCGTTATTCGTCACCGTCTTATAGACATGGAGCGGATTGATGAGCCCGGCCGACCCGTCGAGCGCGATTTCTTTCCCGCCAAGCTGACGCACGAGGTCGGAGAACTCGCCCGTGACGTCGAGGATGCGTATCTTGTTGCCCTTAATCGCCTGGTCGAGCACGGTCTTTTTGAGGAGCGTCGACTTGCCGGACCCCATCTTGCCGATCATGAGCGCGTTATAGAACTTGCGCTGTTTGTCCTTATGGAACAGGTCAAAGATGACGCTACCGTTCGTGTCGGTCGTCCCGTAATACGTGCCGGTCGCGTCCTGGAGCGACGTGAAGTGGAACGGGTAGCCGCCGGCGATGGAGAGGGACGGGATCTCTTTCCCACGGCGCCGGTTCGGGAGCTTTTGTTGCTGGTCATAGCTCGTGAACAGGCTCTGCCACTCCCATTCCTGTTCGTTCAGGAAAATTGTCGAGCGGAAATTCCGGGCTTCGAGCTCTTCCATCATTTCCTGCACTTTCACCTCGAGCGCGTCGAGCGTCTTCGCCTTCACGTAGAGGCGCAGATGCAGATACTTCATCGTCTCACCCTGGGTGATTTGTTCGTAGAGCTCGTTCAGTTCCTTATATGTCTCTCGGGCGTCGATGCGGTCGATGTTGTCCTTCGCGTTCTCAAAGCGTGTGTTCTGTTCGGCCATCGATTTGTTGATGGTCTGGATGATCTCACGCTTGTCGGCCGTCCCGATGTCGAGCGTCGTCAAAACGCCCGGCATGTTCAGGATCGGTTCGAGCCAGTAGTCATAGACAAGCGACTGATATTTATAGACGTGGAGGCACGACAGATAGCCGTCCCCGAGCCGGACGAAATTGGCGTCGAACTTAACACCGCCCTGCGGCTGGATCTTAGCGATGACGTCGGGATTGTAGCCTTTCTCGATCTTGACGGTCTCCGGGTCCGGTTGTTTGGATAACTTGTCACGCAGGCGCTGCCACATGCGCGTCACTCCTTTCTTCAGGCGTCGAGTTGCGGTTTCGTGTTCGGGTTGTTCAGCTGATAGAGCACATGCACCTTCTGATCGAGCGTCAGCTCGCGCATCGGGTTTGAGCGACGGAGCAGTTTATAGAGTTGCGTCTTTCGCTCCCGTAGCGTCCGCTCGTCGTCGGCATAAAAAAAGAGGAGATAATCGCGATTGGTGCGATGCTCCTCGAGGTATTCAAGCTCCTGCTTCTTCTTCAACAAGAAGGGCAGATAGGCCGGTGTGTGATTATGTCGAATCTGTCGTTCGATGCCGATCTTCTGCCGTTCGAGACTGAGCGGTGTGTTCATCGGCACGACCTTAAGCGGGTGCGTGTACGCCTGCAGGAGATAGGCGAGCGAGAACACATCATGGTCCTTTTCCTCTTCATTCAATGAATAGATGTCCTTTGAGGTGAGCTGGACCATGTCGAGATAGGTCCCGTCGCGCATCTCGAACGACTCGGTCCCGGTGATGTCGACGACCGGCATCAGCTCGGCGACCGTCGGTTTGATGACGACCTTGTCTTTGACCTTCCGTTTCTCGACCACGTCCTGTTCGTCGAACCAGGTGCCTGTGCGTCTCGGTTCCTGTAGTGTGTCTTCGATGAACGCCATTTCAATCACGTCCTTTCGTCTGCGCGTCGAGCGCGAGATAGGTATCTTTCCGTTTGATAAGCGCGTAGTAGAGCGCGTGAACCATCCGTTTCTGCGGATTCGTCGCCGGTCGGAGCACCATGAACAGCCCGAAGACGACGAGGAAGATCGTGAACGGGATGTGTAGCAAGGACGGGATGAACGGGAGCGTCACGAGGCGGAGCACGATGAGCCCGACGAGGAACAGGAAGTCATGCAGATAGAGCATCTTGTTGATCTTGAGCTCGGTCGTGACCTCGTTCGGGATTCGGTAGTTGCGCATAGGTCATCACTCCTTCTTCTTGATGTTGTCAGGTTTAGGCGGCGAGGTCGGATAAATCCGTCGCGTTTCTTCATGATTCTGGCTATGACGGTGCGTATGATTCTCACGCACCTGTTCAATGACCTCGGTCTCGACGTCGAGCACGGTGTCTTGATGGATGGTCCGTCGGGCGCGTCCTTGATGTTTCGCTGTTGCCGCATCACTCGAATCCATCGTTGATGATGAAGACGAGGATGAGTCATTTGAATGTGGTGCCTCATAAGGTGTCGGTGACGTCACGTCGTTTCGGGCTACCGATTCGTTGTGACGGTGGTCTGGTCCAGACACGGCATCAATGGACCCGGTAACCGGTTCGATAGTCGACGAAGCAGGGACTGGAGAATGACCAGAACTTGAATGGTCGCGAATCGATTCCGGGTTCGTCGCATGAATCGATTCGGGAGACGTGCGACCTGCCGCTTCCTTCACGTGTGTAGAGCCTTGCGATTCCGGTTCTGATTCTTGACCACTGATTGGTTGCGCAACGTCCTTCGGAATTGTCGGATTCTCTTGATCGGCCTGCGTGCGACTGGCGGTTTGATTCGCCTGGGCGAACTCATTCGCATCAATCTGTCGCTCATTGTCCATCCTTTGTGGAGTTTGGCTCGCCGCATTAAGCGGTGAACCATTCTGAGGAACGGAGTTTGTATCCATCCGAGTCGTCGCGGCCTCATGGAGCGATGGCATCTTCGGTGCGCCTTGTGTGGCACGTGCGACCTTTGAGACCGCGTGGGCACTTACCGAGGTCACGCCTTTCCCGGCGGCATAGGCACCGAGAGCGACACCCCAGCCCCGTTTAAGCCCGGCATCGATCCCAAACAGCCGCTCGACCATGTTTGGCCCATCGATCAATGCGACCGAGAAGGCGATGAGGGCGATCAGGTAGGCGAACCCGTCCAACGTCTCTGCGAGATAGGCGGTCCCGATCGTGTACAATTTGATGGAGACGAAGATCAGAATGATCACGAGGAACGTGTTCAAAATGCTTTGGATGACCTTTTTCGTCTTTTGACCACTGTGCAGATCGGCCGGTGCGACGAGGATTGCCAAGACATAGTTGAAGGCAAGCTCGAACGAGAGACGAGCCAGTTTGTAGGCGATCGAGAACAGCGTGAAGCCCATGATTCCGAGTGTCACGAAGATGGTCAACCAGTTCGGCTGATAGCGGTAGTAATACTGGTTGTTCCATTCGACGCCACTTTGATCGAGTTTACCGAGACTTGTCTCTTTTCCGTTCCATAGAATATAGGAATCGGCCAATTTGTTTCCGGTTGCCGATAAGTCATAGTTGTTCTTGTCGAAAATTTCATTAATTCGGATATTATCAATCAACTCAGTCGGAATGGCATTTAATGATTCGCCTGTATTAGCATCAAAATTCTTCGAATCGTGCTCAATCAAATCATGTACATTCCGCTTTAAGATACTCTCAGATAATGAGGCTTCTCCGTCGTAAAGCGAGTCTGTTCCGATTTCTGCGATTGCCTCATCAGAGAACTCCTGAATTCGGCTCATAGTTGGTGAAAGTAAACCTAAGATCAATAGTGTGATGAACAGGTTGATCAAAAAACTCTCACGTTCAAATTTCTTTTGGAAAATCAACAAGTACCCAGTGAACAAGAAACTTCCTGCTAAAAGAACATACAAAAAAGGTTGAATCGTAAGAACGAATTCAACCACTTGTTCATTATTGAAGAATGTATTGGTTAATAGGATTTGATTTGTGATTGATTCAAGGCCGTCAATCAAGACTGATAGTCCTCTGACAAGAATCCATCCCATTGAGCGCAGTGCGTCATTGACCATACTACTTATTTGGAGTACATCTTCGTATTCCTGTAATTTGGTGATTAAATCGGAATCAGCCATTGAAAGACCCCCAATCTACTGAGTCCTAGTAAAGAAGTCTGCTAACTGTTGTTCGTAATTATCCGCCGTCAACATTCCAACATTGATTTCATCTGTGACGTTTCCATCTTGAATCGAGTATAGAACGGCACCTTTTAGTTCGTCAGTGTATTCAAAGTTACCACGATCGACAAGTTCCTCGCCATCTGGCTGAAACGTATTATAGAGCGTGACTTGTTGACTCTCTTCGTTCGCTACCTCTTTTACGAATTCAACGAACTCTTCGAATTCACCATCTTCTTCTTTTACAATCAGCAAATAATCATCCTCTTCGGCTGTCATGACCTTCTCAACGTGTTCAATATCACGTTGAACCAAAGACTCATTGGAATTTGAGCAAGCTCCAAGTAAAAACAAGCTGATTCCTAAAGTACCCGCAAGTAGTTTCCTCATAACGTTTACCCCTCCGTCAGACGATTTTCCCCTTCAATAGATCCGCGACTTTTAAGTTGACGCGGAAGTCGAACTTATCTATTAGTGTAACAGTTTTCGGGGTGTCTGAGGTGTCGTCCTGATAGACGGTCAGAAAGCCATCGGTCGTTTGGATATTGAGCACGTCGCCCCGTTCGAGGCGGACGCGTTGCGTCTCGATGATCCTCGCGACGACACGCAATTCGTTCTGGATTCGCTTCTCTCTCGCACTCTCGGCCATGGGTTCGGCCTCCTCTCTACGGTGTACCTTGCTTCAGTTTCTCGAGTCGCTTCGCGATCATCGTGCTCAAAAAGCTCTTCTGGCTGTCGGTGACGTCGTAAACTCCTAGGTTCAGGTTCGTCTCGAACTCGGGGAGGGACATCCCGCCGATGTCATGTCCTTCGAACATGGAGCGGAGGATGCTGTCCTGCAGCACATCTCGTACCGTCAAGGACTTATCTTCCTGATTCGATGGAATATTGATATCCGTTTCGTCTTCTTGCTTCGCGAAACGGACGCGGATCTGTTCGAAGTCGAGACCGGCGTGACGGCAGGGGATGTC
Organism: Exiguobacterium mexicanum; assembly: GCF_005960665.1. Taxonomy (GTDB): domain Bacteria; phylum Bacillota; class Bacilli; order Exiguobacteriales; family Exiguobacteriaceae; genus Exiguobacterium; species Exiguobacterium mexicanum_A. Next base: position 13,810 of record NZ_CP040675.1, on the reverse strand, counting down.
GATGTCATGCAGGGAGCGGTCCGTGTCGAAGTCGTCCGCCAGGTATTCGTAGCGGTACTTCATCGCCGTCTTGCCGCTCAGGAAGATCGGATACGACTGGATACGTCGTTTCTTCGTGTCCTGACGCTTGATGACACGGATGATGAGCATCTCGCCCTCTTTGAGTCCCATGACCTCGGTCGCTGTCATGAGCCGGCGGCCGTCCACATTCTCCGTCTTCGATTTTTTGAGCGAGAACGTCTGACCGGACCGCGATTTCGTGACGATGGTCGCCTCACCGAGCTTCTTCGAGATTAGTTCGGCGGTCGACTCGTCCGCTGTCAACAGATAGTGTGTGTTCCCGCAGTTGCCGTCAATCGTCTTCCAATCCTCACCGTATAGGTTCTCGAGCTGAGAGTAGGCCTGGATCACGAGGTTGAAGCGCATGTTGCGCCCGAGACAGACCGTGATGATGTTGGCCATACCCTCGATTGGTGGCATGTTGCCGAACTCATCGAGTAAGAAGACGACTTGGCGCTCGCATTTGCCTTGTTTCGTCTGCGAGGCGACCCGGGCGAGCGCCGTGTATACCTGTTTGATGTAGAGCGACGCGATGACGTTGAATGTCGGGTCATAGTCTGGGACGATCAGGAACACCGCCACAGGACGGAGCTGGTGCATCACCTCACGAATCTGTATCATCTCATCTATTGCGTAACGGAAACGTCCACTCTCCTCGTCATGCGCTTCTAGCTGGATCGTCGCAGTGCTTGAGTCGGTCGAGATTTGAACGGCGTCTCCGGTTCTAAGTGACGACGCGTGGTACACGATGAAGCTGCCATCGTCGTCTGTCGTGAGCGCATGGGTCGTCCCATCGGGAAACGTGAACGTGAGTCGTGTCAAAGGTTCAGTCCGTCCACTGATCCAGCGGTTGAATCCGATGCGTCGCATGTCGAGCGAGTTCATCGACGTCAGCTTCCCGGTCCCGTTCAACGTGAAGATCCCGAGTTTCGCATTCGTATTGGCTAAGATACTCGCCCGTGTCTGGCCACCGGAGAAGTGGAGCGTCGCGAACTGGAGTCGGGCGGGATGGTTCTCCGGGAATCGCTGAAAGAACTCGTCGAGCGCGGAGATTTCCTGTCCTTGTCGCGTGACCACCGTCCGGGAACCGAGGTCCGAGAGCATGAGCGCGACGTTGTACATGTTGATCTTCTCCGGCGTGTCCTTTGCCTCCTCACAGAGACCGAGGATGAGCGCCGTGCACAGGTCGATCGACGAGTTGGCCCAGAACGGGTCCCGAGCCTTCGCGTCATGGTACAACATGAACGCGACCGAACGTGCATACTGTTGGGCGAGCGAGTAGTTCTCTTCTAAAAACGCGTCAATCGTCAGCTGCAACAGGTTGTACGACATCGATTGGAGCGGGTTCATCAGGTTCAACACCTCGACCTGATAGCCGCGTTGCTCGAGCGTCTCCTTCGAGGCGGCGAAAAGCTCGCCTTTCGGGTCGTTGATGATCAGGCTGGCCTGGTCACTTGCCCGGCTGTACAGGTCGATCGTCGAGAACACGAACGTCTCGCCCTTCCCGGAACGGGTCGTCCCGATAACCAGGTTGTTGACGGGCGAATCATCGATGAACAGCTCGTTTTTGACCCGTCCGACGGGGACACCACCCAATCCGTCATAGCGCTTCTTCCGGTCTGGGACACGACGGTATTGTTGCTTCAGTTCATCGAATGAGGTGAAGCGGGCGCTCCCTTTCTGATCTTTCCGCAGGTCCCGGAAGTTCAGCCACACCTTGCCGAACACGACCAGTCCGATGAACAGACTGAACGCCATCAGTCCGAGCAAGACGGTCGAAGACGGAAGACTCACCTCCAAGAATAAGGAGGGTGAGAGCGTCGGAATCGTCGCCCCGGCCAACAGCCCGTCTTGAATTATCGGGGTCATGATTTGTCGAGTGATGTTGTAGACCCCGTTCAGCAGATAAAAAATCCCGGCCGGCAGACCTACCAGGCAGAACAGGGCGGGGAAGATCAGACGTATCGGGAATCGTGGCGATAGAGACTGAGTTCTCAATTATTTCACCTACCTCAATTTGAATAAAGAATCGTTTCTAGGTTAACTTCTTCAGTAGCGATAGCGGCTTGAATTTTCTCACGATCTGAAGTGTCCTTGCTAGGGGTTTTCTTCAATTTCTCTTTCAGTTCGTCGATAGTAGCCGTGTTGTCCTGATACTTCTCAATCTTATCTTGCACGGCAGGATTGTTCGTCTTGGACGCCCATTCCTTCGCGGATTCGATGTCCCCGAGATAGAGGTAGGCAGTCACTTTCGCCGATATGCGGGGAGCGGTCCACTCCACGTCATCCGTCTTGGCCACGGTCTCACGATCCCGTTCTAGTACGGCGATATCGAACGTGCCCTCATCGGTCGGATGTGATGCTTGGAACTCCCGAAGCCGTTCCAACTTTTCCTTATCGGATAGGTCAAGTCCGGCCAGCTTCGTCTCGATTAGGATCGGGTCATCCGTGAACTCGAGCGCTTTTTGGTCTTCTCCTTCCGCTAGATAGAGATCGACCAGTAGGGCATCCTCTTTTTCGGACCGGTCTTTCCGTTCCAGTAAATCGATGAGCGAGGATTCCTCACCTTGGAGCGCCTGTTCATAAGCATCCAGCCATGTCTGTTCGACACCGGTCACCTGTTCGGCGTGCGCCTCCTTGTCGATGAACCATTGCGCGGCAGTAAACAGGGAGGTGAATAAAAGCCCGGCCGTGGCAACCCCGTAGATGAGGCGGCGCTGCAAGCGGGTCAGCCGTGACTGATAGGTCGACGACACAATCGGGTTCGATTTGGTGGACGGGTGCTTATAGTCTTCCGGTGTCTCGGACTCGATCTCGTCGAGGAGCCACATCTTCTTCGCATTATCCTCTTTCTTCGTCCGGATCCGTTGCACCCGGTCATTCACTTGATGATACAGGTTCGGATAGGTGCCTCCAGTCCCGAACGTGAACGTGCCTCGATAGAGCAGTTCATCCTTCTGGTCGAAGAGCCGGAAATCACCGGAGCAGCTCGTCCCTTCCTCGCTGTGTGCCTGGTGCAGCTCATGGGTCGCGATGACTGCCTCGGCGAAGGTGAGCCGTTCATAGTTCTGGATCCGTGTGTCCGGCACGTCGGTGAATCGTACAAACAGCATCTCGTTCCTCCTCTCATTTCAAGCAACAAAAAAAGCCTTCCGATTGGAACGCTACGATGGTGTGCATTAGAATTTGATGTTCTGGTCGACCATCTCGGCGAGCGTGAACGCGCCCATGACGATGATCAGGCCGACGGCGCCCCCGACGAGCCACCCGACGGCCTTCGAGCGTCCGCGATCCCCGCCGAAAATGAAGTAGAAGCCCCCGATCGCGAAGGCGATAGCCGCGGCGATGACGGCGAGTCCCTGGAAGAACTGAAGCAAGCTGAGCCCTGTCTCATTGAGTCCCATGTCGTTCTCCTCCTTAATCCTGGTGCGCTGGCGACTTGAAGCTGAGCTTCGCCTCGAGCGCCTCCAAAATGAGTTCCTGGTTGTCCTGGATGACCTGCTGATGTTGTTCGTCGAGCCACTCCTCATAGTCCTTCCCACGGATGCGTAAGAGTTTCTCGGCGAAGCTACGGTTCTGTTTCTGTTCTTTTGATGCCACAGTACACACTTCCTTCCCTTGATCTCGTGATGTGCAGCAGCACATCATTAAGGACAGTCGGATTCGGTGCGGTGGGTTTCTAGCCGTTCTCCCACGAACTCCGCTCCTCATGAATCTAAGGAGCTGTACAGGGTTTTTCGATGACCCGGAACGATGCGGTGACCTTGTGGCGAGTTTTAGGCGACTCTCGCCGAACCATCTGTGCGTAGATCCCGCCCACCCGGTCACTGGTGAGGGACACGCCGGTATGTGATTGGATTAGACCATCCTTAAGGATGTGCTGCTACGTCGATGTCGATTACTGTCGGACTCTTTTTCGCTTCTTGACATGGATGAGCTCGTCATCTGGGTTCCTGCGTTTGGCGAGCACGTGGGCGTCACAGACGACCGTCCGGATCCGATAGTAGAGTTGGGTCAACTGGACCGCTTCGCCGCTCGCCTTCTCGATTCCGATGAAACCGTGCAATTCATACGTTTTTCCATCGAACGTCCGTACCGAGTCGGCCTGCGGCAACTCCTTCAGGTCGAACCGACGTCGCTCCAGCTTCGTGACGGAACGCTTCGCCCCGTATCCGAAGTCGATGGCGTCCCAAGGCACCGTAGCGAGCGTGTGCCCGAACGCGCGGGCCAGATGATCGATGTCCGCGATCGACGGCACCGAACGGTTTTGCTCATATTGGCTGATGGCGGGCTGTGAAATCTCTCCGAATGTCTTTTCCGATAGTTCGACCTGTGACCAGCCCGAGAGCCGGCGGTTCTCCTTCAACCACTCCCCGAATCGATACATAAGCCTTCCCCTTTCTGTAGACCAGAGCGGCGACCAAACAGATGTTTCCTTTTGTTGGTTCCAATATATCAGGATTAAGCCTAAAAATCATCAGTTTTCTGATATGTCAGAAATTTTACAATTGACGACTCTTGTCGAATCCGCTGTATACAAGGGATAGAGAGCAACAGTAACTCAATATTTTTGGTTTTGTAGCACAACTGTAAAAAAATAACGCTTTAAGTATAGAAAATAATGACAATTATTTTGATTTCAAGAGATTACGGTAGGCTAGAGGAATAGAAGAGTTCATAAAGAATAAAGATGAAGAGAGTACTAAGATCGTGGGGTGAGCAAGTGGAGTTGAACGAGGCAATCATCGAGCGAATGAAGGAGCTCGCAGCGGAACGAAATATGACAATCCATCAAGTCATACAAAAAGGTGGATTGAATCAGGCAACTATCTCAGAACTAATGACTGGACGTACGAAACATCCTAAAGTAAGCACTATACAAAAATTCTGTAATGGTTTAAATATTTCTTTGAATGATTTTTTTAATGATGAACGCTTCTTTTAACTATTCTTACGAAAAATACATTTCAATCAACAAAACAAGTGAAATCAAGAAATAGATTATTTATAATTAATGATATTAAATACAATAATTAGGAGTAATATAATGACTAATGATATTTTATGGTATGAAGATGAGTTAGAAAATAGTGGTGAGAAGGCTGATATAAGTATAAAAGAATATGAGATTACTTCATCACCTAATGACTTTAACATTTTAACCTTATATAATTTTTTGGAATCGGGAGTTGTTAAAATTCCAGACTTTCAACGAAATTATGTTTGGGATGCTAAACGAGCATCTAAACTTATTGAATCATTAATAATTGGTCTGCCTATTCCACAAATCTTTTTATATGAAGAAGCGCGAAATAAATTTTTAATTATTGACGGTCAACAAAGATTAATGACTATTTATTATTTCATTAAACAAAGGTTTCCCAGAAAAGAAAAGCGGGTTGAATTAGGGAGAATATTTGATGAACATGGATATATACCAGAAAAAGTCCTTAATGACGGACAGTATTTCCGTCCATTCAAATTACAATTAGATGACTCAACTCCTCTGAATTCCCTGACATATAGTGACCTAGGAGAACTCAAGAGCAGTTTTGATTTATGTACAATTCGAAATATAATTATCAAACAAACTCAACCCGATGATAATCATACTTCGATTTTTGAAATATTTAATCGACTTAACACAGGATCTTTAAACTTAAGACCCCAAGAGATTCGTTCGAGTTTATACCATTCAGAGTTCGATAAAATGTTAAAGCGGGTCAATTTGAATGAAAACTGGAGAAATTTAATAGGACAAACTGAACCAGACTTAAGGCTAAAAGACGTGGAAATGCTTTTAAGATCGGCTTCTATTTTATTTTATTCACAAGACTATAAACCACCTATGGCAAGTTTCTTGAATGCATCTGCTGGGAAATTCGCCAAGTTTGAACAAGAAGAAAATCAGTTTATAGAAGAGTTGTTCATAACATTCTTTGATAAAATCAAAGAACTAAACAGAGACATTTTCTTAGTGAGCCAATCTAAATTCACTATTTCAGTTTTTGAATCCATATTTTATGCGTCTTGTAATGATGCTCTTATCCACAGAGACACTTCTTTAGTTAAGGTATGTTCCCAAGAAACATACACAGGTTTGAAAAGTAATTCTGATTTTCAGAAAGCAACATCTGAAGCTACAGGAAATAAAGAAAATGTATTAGCAAGAATTAAAATTGCAGAGAGTGCTTTCAATGAATGACAAAATAATCAATCCAATTGAAGAGATTTATAGTCAACAAAGTGAAATACTACACTATTTAACTGAAGCAAGTGAAGTTTCTTTTGTCGTCACTTTAGACGATCAATTAAAAAAATTCTTTGTTCTTTCTTCAGCGAGTTATTTCGAAGTAGCGGTAACACAAATGATGGTTGATTTTTTTGTTCGAAAGTCAGAAGGTAAAGCTATAGTAAGTTTTTTAGAGAATAAGGCGTTGAAAAGGCAGTATCATACACTTTTCAATTGGGAAGATGCTAAAAATTGTAATACTTTCTTTGGTTTGTTTGGGAGCGAGTTTAAAGATGAAATCACGAAAATCATACAAAGTAACGAAGATTTATCTACCGGTATGAGAGATTTCTTAGAAATTGGTCGACTTAGAAATCATCTGATTCATAAAAATATCGCTACGCAATTTGTAGATAAAACAGCTGCAGAGCTCTATACAAAGTATCAATCTGCTACTCTTTTCATTTCGTTCTTACAAAACCACTTTAAATCTCATTGAAATGTTGACCTGACAATTTAGTCAAACTATAAACCTATTCATAAAACTGCTACTTAGTAATGTAAGTGGCAGTTTTATTTACCAAAAACTATAACTAAGATTAAAATTATAACTTGTGATAATATAGGATTATCACAAGTTAATGAATTTTAATTCTATCTAATACCAAGAGAGTAATACATTTATATTCAGCTAATCAATTTTATTACACTTGTATTTTGAATTTAACTACATACGTATTACATAATCTTATTGTATATTTCATAAAATAAGGATTTTGATTTAAAAATATATAGCGAAAAGAGGGAGAAGCATGGAGCTTGAGGAAAAGCAGAAGTCGTTCGAAGTAGCGTTGCGAGAACTGACGGGGGCGAATCCAAAATTGGCCGAGGCGTTGAAGAAGAGCCATATCGATCTAAAAACATTGACTGACCTCGAAATCATCGAATTGTTCTGGGCGACGGAACTGTTCCCGATCTATGCGGACAAGAGCACGCACACGCGGCGCGCATATAAACTGGACCTCGAGTTCATCCTAAATTTTGTGATGATGAAGACCGACGGGTTAAAAGACCTGACCGTGCTCGACATCCATCGCTACCTATTCGAGGTGAACGAACAGTATGCCCCACGCACGGCGCAGCGGAAGAATCATATGCTAAAGCGTCTCCTAACCTATCTCCACGTCAACCAGTATCATCTATATAATCTGGCCTTCCATGTGAAAAACCAGCAGCGCCCTGAGTTGCTTCGGCGTGAGGTCGATTTCGACGAGATTGAGCGGATTGCCGAGTCGTTCCGATATACCGTCAAAAGGGCTCAAAAAAAGGAGCTCATGGAGCTCCGGAACGAGACGATCGGGTATTTGTTGTTGACGACAGGCATGCGAGCTGCAGAACTGTTGTCAATCAAGTTCACCGATGTGAAGCGAAATCAGCATACATCTTACCTCGAGGTGAAGGGGAAACGCGACAAATGGCGCCGCATCCCGCTTACCGAGAAAGCGACCCATCTCGTGAATCGACTGCAGACATTGATGATGATCGAGGAGGTGTCATCCCCTTTCATCGCTTTTAGTACGAAAAAAGCCAACAAGGCAATCACTTATGAAGCCCTCCGCTTGATAACTCATCAGGCGGTCGACCATGTCGCGCACGAAGAGAAGACCCCGCCCCATTGGTTCCGCCGGGCCTACATCACAAAGCTCCTGGCGAAAGGAAATTCGTTGATTGGGGTCATGCAATTGGTCGGCCACGAATCAATTAATACAACGAATGGATATTTGCAATCTCTTGATCAATTATCAAACCTATCTAATTTGGACTTGCCATTTGAGTAAATCGACACTTGTTTAAGAACAACAAAGTTACTTAAGTGAACACCCCATAAAAGCTGAATTTTATATCCAACTTTTACAAGTTTTTTTTGCCGAATTTACAAAAGCGTTGAAAATATAAATCACTGAACGACATTTGACAGGTAAAGAAGTTTACACTACGTTAGGAGATGCGTCCGGGGTGATTTCAAGAATATGCATAGACGGGAATAGACAACCTTCAGTCCGTCCTATACAGTGCATTAGATAGCATTTAAACTGGGAGTACTGAAACATATTGCGTATAACGAGCTTCCTTGATGAACGCGACCCAAAATTGCCGGCCCTCCTCTTCCCGGAATAATCTTCATCTGGCGATTTATTTAACGAGAAGAAAGGGCCCAATGGGATGACGGGGGATGAAAAGCTTAACTGAATATACTCAAATTGGTTCGTCCAAGTACTTTACGACTATATCTTCTAGCTTTCCATCTGTCAGAAAAGTCTATTTCTCAAAAACTCTCAAAAAACACATCCAGCTGGCCGACATCGCGAAAGAGTTTGAATGAACTCCATTTCACTTTTTGTCTAAGGGGCGTAAAAGTCCAGCGCACCAATCTGGTTTTCATACCCCAAAACGTGAAAAGTTGCCCAACCAAATAACCGTTTACATAGTTTTTCTTCATTTTCATGTTTAAAGCACCTTGAGCTATTTGAACATGAAAAGACGAACTTGAATCGTTTTTGCAATTTATAACAGTACTCCTTATTAATTTTTTTTGTTTATTTACACTGTAAACGTATTATAGAGTAATCTGTCTCCCTTGTGCTCTTTCTCGCTTCCTGATATATATCCAGCTAATTGATTGAAAATCATGTTCGCTGAATCTTGACTCAGTTTAGAAATTTCAGATTCCTTACTGAGGCCGATAGAATTTAGTGAAGTTCCTAATCTTAAACCTGAATTCTTTGTTAATAACCATCGATCGTGTAAAGGCATGTCACCTGTTTTCCGAGTTCCTAAAACATTAATTTTTATGTTTGGCGGATCTTGATCTGAAATTTTAAATCTCCAATGATCATAATACACTTCATCAAGCGCAACATCTAAATGTTCTTGCTTTTGATGTTTCTTACTAGTTAAAATAATGTACTCAACATCTGTTTTAATGCCATACATTATATTTACAACATCAAGTTCATTCGGACCGAAATACGGATCGCAAATAACTACAAATTCATCCACTTCATTTTCAAACCATTCTGTAATATAATTAATGGCTTTATCTCTATCTCCCACTCTAATGAGAACACTGGCTTCATGTTCTCTTTGATAGGCATCATTAAAATCATTAAGTATAACTTTACTTTTTGCATTTAGACTCAAAGAAAATTTCGAAACAACTGTCATATATCTAAACAATTCATGAACGAAACTCTCATCTTTTTTGGAGATATTCTTAAGTTTAGCATTTGATACAATCCAACTATAAATGGGATACGCCTTACTTAGAGGCATTTTTGAAGCCACATTAAGATAATACATACTTTTCTCAATAGATAGCGCGTTAATTCTGTTAGCATTTAGAGAGGCCAATAGCTTCCAAGAAGCATAGGAGTATTTTGAATGAGGCCCTTTGATTTCATGATTTCTTTTCTCGTTGCTCATTTCATTCTTTAACTCTAGTATTAATAATTCCTCATCCATCTCCTCTTTCATCTTCTTTCTAACCGGATCATCATCCGTAAGAGAAACCAGACTTTCAGCAAATTCAGAGTTAATTCTGTAAGATAAATCAATCAAGTTTTTTCGTATTTCTACGTAATTATCTCCATATTCATTTTCATTATTCAATGTTAATTGCATAGCATCTTTTAGGTATTTTTTACTTTTATTATTTTTCCTTGAGATTAAAGATTTAGCAAGATGTTCATACTTAGATACTTTATCTAGAATCATTGGTATTTGTTGAATTTCCATTTCAATTTCTTCTATCACTGTTGAAAGTAGTTCAGAATGTTTACTTGGAATGTTACTTGCGATTTCTATTTTAGTAAAAATCTTATCAGAAGTGTTTGGAATTGCATTAGCTCGTTCAAGAAGTTTATTCCAGTCATTAGCTTTGGTTTTATTATTGCCTGTTTTGTACAAATAACTTAAGCATACAATTTTGTACCCTTCATGAATAATATGTTCTGCCATTGGAAAATTTAAGTTTATTATTTTTTCAATTCTGCTTCTTATATCAGCAACTTGTTGTTGTGTTAATTTTGAGTTTCTATGTTCGAGGCTCTCAAGTACATCGATAATTTTCACCATCGCTGAACTATCGTGTTTTACAAGCGAGACTATTTTACACACATCTAAAAGCTCTTCGTATTTTACAACGAATCCTTTGTGAAGTTGTCTATCATAAGGTTCAAGTACAGAATGCTTTGTGAAAATAAATGTAGATATATTATGCAGAGCAATTTCTCTAAAATCATAATTTATGCCGTCTATCATTTCCAAGGTCAATTCTTTATGCCACAAATATAGTGACGGCGCAACAATAGAAACAACATGATATTTATACCTTGCATCTTCATCCTCAATTTTTTGAATATTTTCGTACACGTGATTACGTACAATTATTTTTGCCTGCTCTTGATTTTCTTTTTTAAAGTAGATGTATGCCATCTCACTCCACAATATAGCTTGTTCTCCATAAGATGGTATTGACTCTATAAGGTTTCTCATTATCAAATAATCTGCCTCTGTATCTGCATTTATTTCAACCAAAGCGCTATATGTTTTGATTAACAATCTAAGAAGTACAACATAGCTAGAGGAGAAATTAGAATCATAAAAATTCAATTCTTTTCTGCATTCTTCTACTTTCTTAATAAATTCTCGGGCAGCTTCAAACGAAACTTCCGAGAGCATTGTTGAAATCCTAAATCCGACATCAATTTTTCTCCATCCAATGTCTATGGAATCCCAGCAAGCCGTTAAATCTTTTTTAAAAGATTGTTTTAATCCATAATATTTATTATCACTAGATGCTATTTGCCATAGATTACCGTAAATTTCGCATTTAATTTCTACTTCTTCTACTTTCGGAATCAATTTGAAGATTTCATTGTAAAGTGAAAAAACATTCTCTTCATTTGCAGTTTTAATGCTTTTTATTACTTTTAATAATCCTTCACTGAACAAGTCGTTATCATTTTTTATTGAATTCAGTGCGAAAATTATATGATCTGTTTTCTCCGATAGTTTCTCTAATTCTGTAATCGAAATTAAAAATTCATAATAACTTTTTTCTCTATTCAGAGATGTATTGATATTACCAATTATATCTAAAACATACTTTGGATCGATTGGAGCTAGTGAATTAATAATTATTTTTAATTCTTCAAAATGGTTTGCTGATTCTCGGATTATGATTGCAATACATTCCTCTAATTCAACTTTAATTAATTCTTTTATAATTAAACATTGTTCGATTTCTTCAATTAGACTTAAATTTTCTAACATAGAATACATTAAAGATAAACCTTCACTTTTTAATGTAAGCTCATCTAACTCACTAATATACAAATACAACTTTTCAATTTCTTCATACAATTTTATGGAATTAATGTTATTTAAACCTTTGATTATGTTGATTTTCATTTTTATATATTCAATTCTTGGTCCTGATTTTTCAATATTCAGTTCTTGGCTCTCGAAAAGATCATACAACTCTTCAAAATTTTCAATTGATTTAATGTAATTTAATTGGTTGGAAAGTTTATGGTATACTCCTGCATTGGGAGAATAGTTTGACGTTAAGTTTATGATTTCAAAAGTTTTCCTTACTATTTCATATCCTTCATTGACTAATTTGTTCATTACACACCAATTAGCCAGAATAGTAATTCTATCCGTCTGAGATTCAAACTTATCAATTGCCGAAAGAATTTCTAAAGAACTTTGATTTTTTACGAATAAATAAAACTCTTCAAAGAAATTTTTAATACTAGGATTCTTTACTTTTTCTTTAATTTTTTCAAAGTCGTTATTATCTATTAGATTTTCTTCGTCCATGGCAGCAAGAGATACTTTAGCAACTGCGTAGTCGAAAGCATTCTCCCCCTTTTTAATCCCTACAGACTTTTCAATAAGCTCTATCGCCAACTCAACATCGGTATAAATTAGTTGTGATGCTATTTCAATTGCCTTTTCTTCAATATTCACTACATCTAATTGTTGATAAAGACTTTCAATTTGATTTTTTATCTCACCATCAACCAATAAATCCTTTTCACTCATTTCCTTTGCGATTATTGAGAGCATGTGTAATCTATCTTCAATTAAACCATTGCGATTTGCTATATTAATTGCTTTGTTAAAATCATTTAAAGCAATTAATGTCCGGATTTCTGAATTCCAAACTTTAGACTGATAGTTTTGTAGAATAATAGAATTTTGAATAGAAAATCTAAACGATTTAATATCTTCTCCAATTTGTTTGGAAGTGACATAACCTAGTTCCGTTAATTTACTGAGTTGGGACATTGATTGAGTTTTCTCTATTATCGAATAGTGTTCTTCAGTGTCTAACAAAGACAAAAAATCTTTATGTTTATTTGCTTCTAAATAGTATTCGGGCAATAATTTTATTTGAATATCATAGGCTTCATGTTGCAGAATTGATTCAATTGATTCATTAATCACTTTACTTTTTAAATGTTCTAACTTTGTTTCTAAAAACATTCTAAATTGTCTACTATAAAGTTCTAAATTTCCACTTATCGTTAACACTAGATTACTTTCCAAAATACAATTTTCCACCTTAGAGTATTCTTCTCCTATAAATTTAGAAACACTAGTAATCGTATGTTGCCTTTTATCAAAAGTAAGTATGGACAATATTCTAATTAATAAGAAGTCTTCTTTGATTTCTTCCCATTCTAGATTGAAAAAATCAGGCAGAGTATTTGGATCGGTAAGTAAAAAATCAATTTCAGCACCACTCTCAAGTAGTCTTTTAAAATTCCTCAAAAGCCCAGGCTTTCCTTTAGTCATTTTCCTAACATCTTCTAGGTTTTCGACTGACATCGAAGTTCCTTGAAACATTAAAGTTGTCTCATCTACAGTCATCCCTGGAAGGCTAACTTCTTTAAATTTGAATTTCTTTTTTGTTAAAATTTTATTTATTGTTCCGTTTAAGTTATCTGTAATCAAAAAATTAAACGTCTGTTGTTGGAGCGGAAAGATGTTTTCCAATATGTTTTCTACAGTATTTTGCATTTCTAAATCTGCATTTTCTAATCCATCAATTACAAAAGTGAAATTCTTATTATTTATTTTCCCGTATCTAACCAGTTGGAAGATAAGGTTAGTTAGATTTGCATTCTCTAATTCTTCCACTGTAAGTTCTCTTTTATTTACAATCCAATTGATTTGGTTAGATAAATTCATTTTAATATTTTCATAATCATATCCATAAGGCGATGTAAAATTGACAAATGTAGATAATGAGGTCATAGAGTTTTCTTCACAGTATTCCTTCATAGTCATTGTTTTTCCACTCTCACTGGTTGCACTAAGCAATACTATATTTGCCACAGTTAACTGTTCCTCTATTAATTCAATAATATTGACTCGTTTAACCATTTTGTCTCTCTGCATAGGGAAAGAGGTAGATACTTTAGTTAAGTCCATTAAAGTTTGCAT
>NZ_CP040674.1 GCF_005960665.1 Exiguobacterium mexicanum | reverse complement strand
AAATATCCTCCTTTTGGTAACAAAACAGTGGCGGTGTGATATATTAATATTAACAGAAAATTTTGAAAAGAGGGATATTTTATGATAAAAAATGCCATGAAAAGGAATATTATGAGCGTTGGTCACATGCTATTTATGAGTGTTTTTTTTACTTTGATGAGTTATCAGATTAGTAATTTCTCTTACAGCAGCACATTTGTAGAGTATTTCATTTATATTTGTACTGGCATTGTTTATCTACTTTTGATTTTTTCCATTTACAATAAAATAAAAAGCAAAAAAAGCGATAAAAGAAAAACTGTTATTGGAAGATGAAAACCAATAATGACAATTTGTTTTTTCGCTGGATTAAATTAATTAAGTGACTTGTCTTAGAATTTTTAATAATAAGTATGAAAATAGTTTCCCCAATGCTAAATACTTTGCTAATATTAAGACAATTAAACATGGACGAAAAAAAAAGCCACTCCTCCTCACATCAGAAGCTACCAACTACTGATGTGGATCGATGGAATGACTTTTGTTTAACCAAGTGCGCAAACACTGGTTAAACGGTGTACCCCCCGAACACCGAGGGGCACGTTTATAGGTACATACTACCCTGTTTTTCAAGTAAAAACAAGCGTAGGAACCCTATCTACAAAGACCGTTTGACTGGGCAGCGCCAGTTGGACGGTCTTTTTTCGTTTTCCATAAACTCATTTTCAAGATGAGTTTATGGACTAATCGAATAAGAGGAATTGCCTGATACCTCTCTAAAACACTGACAAAGGTGAGTTGAGCCTTATGCGGACGTGCACGACACGTCAAGGGAGCGCCCCGTAATCAACGGCTCATGGTGATCGGAACGATGCCGAGAACCATGAGTGCCTACATATCCCTAACGTCTTCCCAATCGGACGTTAGGGAGGGTGAGGGCTACCTTAGTGCTGAATGAAGGAAAGACAAGACCCCCACGGGGGTGAAGGATCGTACATAAGTAGACTGCTAAAAATCGTAACCAATCACTACGGCAGGACTTTCCGTTACGGACGGGGAGGACGATACAACCGAGTTGATGAACCGATGCACGGCATCGGGGGGCGTTGAAACCGCAAGGGCTTGTTTGAGTGTGTAGTACGGTCATGGGGAAACCCTAGCATTAGATTGGGCTGATACGACGGAAACCGAGCATGAAGCGAGGGATGAACCCGAATCAGACGTGCCTTCCTTCCCATCCTGCAATCTAATCGATTTTGTTGAATTTTGCCGGATAGGAAGGCATTTTCTGTCCGCCGTTTCCGTCATTTCGCTTCAGGATGAATGTTGTCCTCGCTTCATGCAAGTTGAAATTCGAGAAAATGCCTGCCAGATTGGCGCGACGTAGACGATGCAAATTAGTATGTGGCACGAGGAATACGAGCCTAGCGTAGTCTGGCGAAGTGTTCCGCATGTGCCCCGACAAGCGAGCGAAGGCGTAAACGCCGTAGCGAAGTGCGTTCAGTGGAAAGTAGAAGAACGTTGAAAGATCCACGGTAGCAATCCGAAGAGATTGCAGCGTGGATCAAGAAGAAATTCGTCTATTATGATATTCTTTCGCTTTTTGCTTGCAATGGCGATATGGAGTCGTTATCGTACTGTATCACCTAAAAAACAGGGGGAAACAGCAATGACAACGAAGACAATGAAAGACGATCGACACCTCGTGAAATGTGGAATGGCAGGATGCAGAGAGTGGTTATCGACCCACAACATGCCGTCAATGACGACCGACGGGGTACTGATCTGCGACGATTGTGCCGACAAGATGGAGCTTTGCCCCGTGACCGGCGGATATTACTTCTTCGGACTCTCGTCGGGCGACCACGCCCCCGAGTACGACGGAATCCTCTGATTTCGGGGCGATTCGCCCCTTCTTTGCGTGAAATAAAAACTCCACGCAAACTTAGCAACGCACTCAAGCCAAAGTCCGAAAAACGGACGAAAATCGACCGATTTCACAAACTTTTCGACCCTCGAAAGGCGGGAAAATGATGGATGAAATTTGGATTTCAATGACGAACGGATCGACCTACGAGGTCGCCAACATCGACTTGGCGACGCTCGAAGCCGAGATTTCAGAGAAACGGGCAATCGGTGACCTGCTGATTCGACTCGATTACTTCCAGCCCGACCCGAAAGGGAAGATTCTTATCAAGAAAGGGCTTGTCCTCATGCTCGATCAAATCGTGTCGATTTCGCTCCAAGAAAGTCTCGATTCTTGAAGCGAAATTAATGTGTCAATTGCCTATAAAGTTAGTACCCGTAGAAAAGACCCATGTACGGCCCGAAATTCGCCTTTGCAGGCATTTCCGGCTGTACATGGGTCTTTGCCTTTATTTCTCACTTGAACGTCTCTCAGGATGTTTTAACGCTCCATATCGCTACTTTTCTCTTCGTACTTCGCCCCGTATGTCTCTCGATGCCATTCGAACCCCTCTTTTTCGTTCTCGTTCTCGAATGCGGGTTCGACTGATCCGTTCATTTCGAAGGTCGCTCTCGACTTGAAAGACCCAATCCATTTATCCAATTTATCTTGAGCAATCATCTTTTGATTGACCAGTGCTTCTTTCAACTTGGTTAATACGGACTTGAAAAACTCAATCTCTCTCGCCAGTCGGCGGTTCTCTTGCAGGAGATTCGGGATGCGATCGTTCTGCGACTCAAGATACTTGTTCCGGTCCACGAGTTGTTTCTTTTCTCGTTCGCTCGCCTGCAGCGCTTTTTGAAGTTGGACTGACAATTCGGCTTGCTTCTTCAAGTTCTCGAAGGAAGAAGGGGAAATCGTCAGGTTGCTCGATAATTTTTGTCGTTTGGCGCTTTCGTTGAAACTCTCGACCAGGCTAAGGTTCGACAGTGCATCGATCGTTTCTTGGATTTGGGAACGGTACTGATCCGCCTTTCCTTTCAAAGATTTGATTTCTTTTGTGACGAAATCTTCGGTCGTCTCGAGTTCTGCATAGAGAGAGTCCAATCGTTTTTGACCGACTTCGACCTGCTCTTTTTGCTTCCCGAGCAAATTCTCGTATTCGACTACTTGCTCGCCCAACTGATCACGGACGTCCTTGGCCTTCATCACGTACTCTTTGCCTTTAGTCGCTTTTTCGGCCAAGGCTTGGACTTCCTCTCGAAGTTGCTCCGTTTGGCGCTTGAAGTCTTGGTGCGCCTTGAATTCATGAATGTCGAGTTTCATCTTCGTCTTCTCGCCACTCGCCCGTTTCACGTCAAACCCTCGTTCTTGGAGAAACTTCGGTAGTTGGTCGTGAATCTCGCGCAACGCTTTCGGTCCCATCACAGTCCTTGCCTGTAATTTACCGTTCTCTTTGTTCACAGGCATGAAATGAAGGTGCATATGGGGCGTCGTTTCGTCCAGATGGACTTTGGCGCTCAATACGTTCTCGTCACCATATCGATCACAGAAATACTCATAGCAACTTTGGAAGTATGCCTTGTGCTCGTCGTCGGTCATCTTGGCTGCTTCGACTTTCGGAATCGTAATGATGTTCGAGTACAGGACAACCGAATTCTTCTGTACTTTGCTCCCTTGTGATTTCAAGAATTCAGATCGTTCTTTGACCCGTTGGTAGAGACCGGTCTCACTTTTCACGAAATCATAATTGAGGTGGGTTCGGGTCGGATCTATCATATAGTTCTTGATTTTCCCTTCTCGTTCTTGTTCTCTTTCTTTGCCTTTTACATCACTCAATTGGTTTTTTTGAGTGTTCCAAGCGAAGTCGAATGCCATGTTCTTTCCTCCTTGATGACGACGAGAACCGAAGCGAAGCGAGGGGCGAATTTCGTCTGTCGTTTGAGAAGAGTATAGCCCGCTATACTCTTGCAAGCAAGAGGCGGGCTCTACGAGGTAAAAATCAAGGGCTGTTTCTCGTGTCTGGCCACGAGAAAGGGAGTGTCGATCCCTGTCGGGATCGACACTCCCAAGACCAATCTTCCCCGACCCGTTCCCTCTCGGTCACTGGATCAGGGAAGTGGATTCCATTCGAACGATCGCATCGTCTCGAGACGATGCGACCGTTCAACTGTAATTTATCATTACTGCATTCTTGAGTTCGTCTTTACCCACTCTGCCAAGGTAGCAGCATTATAACCATTGTAGCTCGGGTTTCTACGAACAATTAGTTGAAGACCATATCCTTGATCGTAAGCGCTTCTGAAATAAGTATATTTGTTTTGTGTAGCTGTAGCGACCATATAGCCGGCAACTGCTACTGGTTTGGCTACTGCTGACGGTAGCGTAATCAAGCCTAAGGCTGCAACGGCAGCGCTAGTAGTTCCAGGGCTCATTTTGTTTACCATTTGCCCAACTTGATAATTACTGTAAAAGTAAGTGTGCACATATGTATATGGAATTGGGACATACATAGGAGTAACTTCGCCATTAAGCAACTTATTACCAATGCTATTTTCTTCTAAAACGATGGTTGGTCTAGCAGTTGGATTTGTTTCATTTGAATAGTAATCATCACCTTCGGCGTTCCCTGTAACAGGAAGCGCGAAAGAAGAAACGAGAATTCCGGCAGCAATAAGCGAATTAGAAACCTTTTTAAATTTCAT
>NZ_CP040673.1 GCF_005960665.1 Exiguobacterium mexicanum | reverse complement strand
CCTTTTTCAAAGGGGTTAGTCTGCCCATCCAGCCGTTTCCTATCTTCCCTACCGGAGTATGCCCGGTGCGCTCTTTGGTTTCAAGTCTTTTTCTTTCCAAGTTCTAAAAAGAAAAGAACAAAGAGCAAACAGATCAGCGAGAAAGCAGTAGAAGATGCAAATTCATATGTGGCACGAGGAATACGAGCCTAGCGTAGTCTGGCGACGTGTTCCGCATGTGCCCCGACAAACGAGCGAAGGCGTAAACGCCGTAGCGAAGTGCGTTCAGCAGAGAGAAGAAAGACCTTGAGAGGATCGCCCGAGACATCCGACAGGATGCCAGGGCGATCCAGAAGGAAGAACAGGAAGGGATTAGCCCCGGACGTGAAGAATCAAGAGGGTAAGAGGGAAGGTTGGCAACAACCAAAGAAGAAAGGATGGTCTCCGATGAAGAACATGAACCTCACGATCTACGAGGTGACGGAATTGAACGAGCGTATGAAGTTCCTGGACCTGGCGAAGCAACATGCGCCAGTGGGCAAGGAGAAGCTACGAGAGGCGCTGAAGTCGGCCGGGGCGACGTTCGACCAACGGACGAAGCGCTGGCATATCGACCGCAGCCATCCAAATGCGGACAAGAAGGTGCTCGATTTCGTGCAGACGAGCCGTTCCAGTGTGACAAAGGCGAAGCGTGTCGCCACGGATCCGTTGAAGATCGACCCGGTCACGGGGCAGTCCCGGCTGGACGACGACTATTTCGCCATCGAGACGAAACCGGAACGGATCATCCGGAAGAAAGTCTCGTTGGACATGGACGTGACGCTACATAAACACTTGAAGCAGATCGCCCTGGAGAACGATGTGAAACTTTACGAGTTGGTCGAGGGCGTGCTGCGGAATTACGTCGAGAAGAAAAAATAACAGAAGGAGTGATGAATATGTTGATGACGATTCAAGGATTCGAAACAAAGTACGAGGAAATCATGCGAGATCCGTCGGTCCGCCAGCGCGAAAGTCGTCTTGGTGAATTGATGACGGAGATGGAAGGGGTATTCAAAATCCCGATGCTGAAGAACACGACGTGGGAGAAAGAGAACCCCCAGGTGATCGAACTATACCGGAAGGTGTCCGACTCGAGAAATCTTTAAAACGAGAAATGGTAAAATAAAATATTTTTTTAGAGATTATGAAAGGATGGCTATTTATGAATATTGTGAAGGGAAAAACAGAATCGAGATTAACGAAATATGAAGGTCCTATTCTTTTCTTTCTTGCAATGGTGTCAGGTGTATCTATGATTTTATTTGAAAGTGGGATTGCCAAAGTAATCGCGCTCTCTTTTTCGTTTATTATTTTATTTTTAATGTTTTCGATTTTTTTATGGAATAGAAAGAATAATAAAGCTGTTTTAGTGGGTGGTACTCTTTTGTATATCTTTTTAGCAATTTATTGGTTTGGTCAAATCTAGATTTAAAAGATCGTATAAATACTGTTTTCGCTCTACATTGCGTGAAATAAAAACTCCACGCAAACTTGATGACGCTCTCAAGCCGAAAAGTTAAAAAGGGCTAAATTTAGCCCTTTTTCACAAACTTTTATCATAGGAAATCATTCATTTGTTTCGAGACTTAAAGCCTAAAGCGAGCAAAGCAATCCCTAGTATTAGGAAAATTGGCAAAGAAGGATTCTGAGTGAGAAAGCTAAATTGAGGTGTTGAGGGATAAGTGCCTGTTGCAACTAGACCGTTCCAATAAACGTATGTATTAAGACGTTCTAAACTGTATATGACCCCAGAAAACATTATGAACAAACCACCTAAAAGTATATAAGTCCTTGATTTTTCCATAAAGTACACCTTCCTATTAACATTTTTTTGAAATTTCAGAAAAATTGTATTATAATGTAAGCGTACCACATTTTGTCGTCTGGCGGAAGGTTGGAGAAGAGAGGGGTTAGTCCATGTTTAAAAGTCGTACAAGTAAGTTGCTTGGATCACTTGTTTTAGGAACGAGTTTGTTGCTTTCGAGTGTAGGTCCTTCATCGGTTGTAAAAGCAGAGGGTGAAATCACGCCTATGCAATTGTATGAGTACAAATGGCAAGTCACTTCTAAAACAGCCGTCGGAGACAGTTTCGAAGCATGGCGAACTGGCCCAAGCGGTCGTGGCCCAGCAACATTGAGTATTAATTCATCTACAAGTTTAAATCGTTCTTACACTAATACAATTTCGGGCGATTATAGCATCGGGAAAGCGAGTATTGGAAGTTCTTTAGGTGTCACAATTGGAGTTACTGAAACGCATGGCACTTCTTACAGTATTAACATTCCAGATAATAGTGTAAGAACGATTACTTATCGACCTAAAGTACGAACGTACAAAGTTGTATCTACATACTATCGTTATCCTGTAGGTACTGTAGGATCTAAGACAGCCATCAAAACAGAAACATCTTATGTAAAAGCCTTTGTGAACTGGGATTATAGTTATCGCATTGGATATTAATCATTAACTTTATCGAAAATCAAAGCCCATTCTCCTTTAAAACGTGTCCTCTTAAACACCTTTTTCTGAAGAGGGGCTTTTCATTTTTAGATTTTGTTTGTAAGAAGTATGTGACTATTTTGGGTCTGAAGAGCATAAGGGGAAACTGCTATCACTTTCCGTGATAGCCCAGGCAGAGCCTGGGGTTTCCGTGATATCACCAAAAGTCCAAAAATGGCACGAAATGTGCCGGCAAAAACACGAAAGTGGCACGAAATGTGCCACTTTTTTTATTCGTCATTTGCGTCCATATACAACTTGAAAATGAAATTCCGTCGCGCTTCTCGTTGTGCTCTTGTCTTGATGTACGGATTCTCTTTTTCGTATTCGATGATGTCGCTTTCGAGAAAGAGTGCCGTCCGATTGTTCGCGACATATTGTACTGGGAGAGGGAATTTGTTCTCTCCTTTTTTGTCGTGAATACTTTGTCTTGGCATATCCCAACGAACAGAAAGGTCGGCGATCGTGAGTAGTTTTGGTATGTCATTCGGCTTGGTCATTCGTGGTCGCTGCATGTTGTTTTCGTCCCTTCACGAGATATCGAAGATAAGGAGTGCCCATTTACATACTGACACTTGTCAGGCAGTATTTTTATGGTCGCCCACACGGTCGGAAAAAGCAACGGCTTTAGCTAAAGGTTTTACGAAAAGGCAAAATAATACATCTCTTTATGCTATATTTGTATTATCAGAATCTTCAAACAAGAGGTGAATGAATTGATTATTGATACGGTTAAAAAGAACTTTAGAGATGTTGGTCATATGTTATTCATGAGTGTATTTTTTACGCTTATGAGTTATCAATTCACTAGATTTCCGTACTCTGATCCTTGGGTCGACTATCTATTTTATTTCGGTACCGTGGTGGCCTATCTAGGGTTGATATATGCAATTTACATGAAGATCCGTGACAAGCGAAATAGAAAAACGATGCAGTAAGAAGAAATATTTTATTGTCATCATATCTATGTAGAGGTAGAATAATCAGTAACAAAATACGGACGGAACAACAAAAAACGCCACTTCTCCTATCAACCTGTCGCCAAACGGGTTGATGATCATTGAAGTGACGATTTTGTATAGCGGTGTGTAAGAGACATCGCTATTGAAGGTTAGGGGTACATAGCAGGTACGCACCTAACTTAGATGAACTTATCATACTAATTTACCTTAGTAACTTCAAGGTTTTTGGTATATAAAAGGACATCATTCAGTAGCGAGTTTCACGAAACACGCTGCTGAATGATGTCCTTTTTGTTTTGGTCTTACATATAAAAGAGGTCCGCACTCGCTCTCTAAACGAGTAGGTTCATCCAGCCGACGCAGTAAAATGGATCGGTCATCACCGCAGTTCCAGCACGTGATGTGACGTTAGCAGGGGAAGGACGGAAAGCCCTGTACATAGCCTAAGTCCCTTCGGGGATATGGTAAAGATCGTTGAGAGGTTCAGACGGGGTCATATGGTACGACCGGAGGCAGTCCCACGACAAACGGTGGGGGAGTTCCTCGTAGGCGGCTGTATGATTGCTGTGACACGACATATGACGGCCCTGGCCGTCGTATAGTGGGTTATGTGACGAGTCGCCGAAAGGCAGCAAGGTAGGGCGTGGAAACGCCTTGTGTGCGCGATAGTAGCGCAGCGAGTCACATGTCGGGGTTGAGACACCCCGGAGTCTTGGAACGCCTAGACATACGGATACCTCGTCTTGCACTAGACGGAGAACGTGGTGGGCAGATTTTAACCGCAT